>JANLYU010000228.1:0-12972 GCA_031365785.1 Flavisolibacter sp.
GTTGGGTGGCAAAATAATCGTGAAATTTGGAAACATGCCCATTTTTTTTCAACAGGATATCGACCCTTCTACCAGGATGGCGATTTGGAGAATTGAAGAGGAGGAAACATTTTTTTTGAAATATGTTCCTCTTCAGCAGGAGATTACCCATCCGCATAAAAGGTTGCAACACCTGGCTGGCCGTTACCTATTACAATTTCTTTTTCCTGGGTTTCCTATAGAATTGATCCGCATTGCAGATACAAAAAAACCCTTTCTGGAAAATGAGGCATATCATTTTTCCATTTCCCACTGCAGTGATTTTGCAGCCGTGATTGTAAGCAAATCGCACCGGGTTGGAATTGACATAGAAATCCCTTCAGAAAAAGTGATCCGCATCCTCAATAAATTTCTTCACCAGGAAGAATCGGACATGTTATCGGCATGGCAACCTGGACCTTCATTAGAAGTACCCACGCTTTTGTGGTGTGCCAAAGAATCCATGTTCAAATGGTGGGGACTTGGCAAAGTGGATTTCAGCGAGATGCTTCGTTTGACTGGTTCAAGCCCTCAGCAGGAAGGCACCCTTGAGGGAAATTTTATAAATGGCGATTTGAATGTTCATTTTCCCATCTTTTATAAAATATTTCCTTCGCTGATCCTGGCGTGGGTGAAGACATGAGTGAACTCAGTCGATGGTCCATGGTCTATGGTCCAAGGTCTTTGGTCTATGGTCCATGGTCCATGGTCTATGGTCTATGGTCTATCGACCATCCCTACTTAAACATCAGCTTAGGCGTTTCCTCTTCGTCATCTTCCTCTGTAAGGTTCAGGTCAATGGTGTCCTGCCCGGCAATGCCTTCAATGGATCCTTTGATGTAGGCAGTATTCATTAATACTTTTTCCAATTGTTTTTCCCGTGACTTCCACAATTTTTCCATCATGTCCCTCTCTCTTTGAATGGAGTCGCGCATAGACAGGAACCCTTCGCGGACTGCCTTCCACTGCCCGGCGAATTCATGGCTGGTTAAGTAATCGTACAAGAAGTGCATTTTATCTCCTTTGTTCTCCTGCTTTCTGGTAGCATTGAAGATTCGGATCACCCCATCTCTTAAAACGCTAACGAGGGCTTTGGCTTCCAGGTAAGAACATACCCAGATTCCATCCCGGTCGCCAAATCTTTCAAGGTCCCTTGGCATGGCTTGTGTTACCAGCACTGCCAGGTCTGCACCTGTTGAAATTTTATCCGCTTTTAGTTTTTCAATCCAGTCAGAGGCAAAGGCCTGGGTACGTTTGCTTTCAAAAATAATCTTACCACATTCCTGACCATAATTGTTCCGGATGGTGAGAAGGCAGTCTGCACCGCGAGAACCTTTAGCCACTTCGCAAACCACATCAAAGGGAAAGGCTGCTTTCAGCATATCCTGTAATTTCAATTCCTGCACTTCACCCTGCAATTGCATGGAGCCCTGTTCATGCTTCCGTTTCATTTCTTCCGCCAGCTTTTTCTGGTCTTCCAATTGTTTTTCCAATTCGCGCTGACGCATGAGCATCTCATTTTCTTTCGATTCCATTTTCTGCTGCTCAATTTTCCTGATCTCTTCCGTTAGTTTATTTCTTTCCTGTTGCAGTGTTCTTTTGGCTTGCAATTCCAATTCTGCTTCTTTATTTTTCAAAGCCTGTTCCTTGTCTAAATACTCCAGCTCCTTTTTCCTGGCAAGCTTTAATTTCTCTTCTATATCTTCTGCATTGCGGGTCAATATTAGCAGCTGATTTTCAAAATCTGATGAAATGGACTTTTGAAGTTGCTGTTTTATTTCCAGCTCTTTTTTTACCATTTCCTGCTGTACCTTTTGTTGAAAAAGTTCGTTTTCCTTTTTTCTTTTTTCATCAAAAAGCCTTTGCTCATCTTCCAGCTTCTTTTTTTCAGTACTGATATGTGCTAAGGATTGCTGCAACTGTTTCTCATATTGTTGTTTGATCTTTTGTTCCACATCGGCCGACAATACATTCTGCACATCAAATTCATTGGCACAATGCGGGCATTTTATAGGGGTTGTCATGGAAATATTTTTTACAAATTAACGGTGTTTCCAAAAACTTTTAGCAGTTGTGGAAAATTTGGCTCTTAGGATGTGCAAGGTGTACCTTTTAACAGCCTACTTGTTTTAACATCATACTTGCATTCACCAGTTATAAAAATACTTGCATTCACCAGGATTAAAAATACTTGCATTCACCAGGTATAAAAGTCGTTGACATCGTATAAAGTAGTTGTCATCCCGACGCAGGAGGGATCTGAGGCTGCTAATAAAACGACGTACTACTCAGTAAACAGGCTACAAAATTTTTCCTGTTCATGAATGCTCATAAGGCCAAACCACAGATCCATCCTGCGTCGGCATGACAATAAATTGTTGAACCCTGCATTTCTCTTTCGTCGGGATAACTAGAAGTTGTTGAACCCTGCATCCCGTCTGCGTCAGAATGATAAATAATTGTGGAAGCACCAATCCCTCCCTGGTCGGGATGACAGGGTGCAGGATCCCTAATATAAAACAAATACTACTTGAAATCGGTAGTATTCAACCTGGGCGATCCTTACCCGCAGGCTATAGTTACTTGTCAATTTTTGTGCACTGCCTCTAGTTTCACAACGATCCTATATCTTTGCAATAGTTCTTTCAATTCTTATCAAGAAAGGCTGAGGGTAATGGCCCGCAGACGCCTTGACAACCTGCCTCATTAAATGAATGAAGGCAAGGTGCCAATTCCATCCGCCTGAGGCGGACAGATAAGTCAGATATAGCTCCACCACCAATTCCAAATCATGTAGCTCTTCTGATGAATCAGAAGGGTTTTTTTATGCCCTTACTACAGGAATTAAAATTAACAGGGTTGAAGAAAACCATAATTGAATGAATTTGTTAGAGATCAAAAAGGATAAACTCATAGATAATGACAACGCATAAGAAATTAACGATAGGATTGTTTGGTTTTGGTGTGGTGGGTGAAGGCATCTACCAGGTGTTGCAACAGACACCTTCGCTGAACGGAACCATAAAAAAAGTATGCATTCGCCATGCTGATAAAAAAAGAAATGCCGATCCCTCCCTGTTTACCACCAGTTATGATGAATTGCTGGATGATCCGGAGATCAACCTGATCGTGGAACTAATCGACGATGCGGATGAGGCGTATAAAATTGTCACTGCAGCGTTCAAAAAAAATAAATCGGTGGTCAGTGCTAACAAAAGACTCATTGCAGAACACCTTGCTGAGCTCATTTACCTTCAGCGGCAACACGAAGTATCCTTTTTATATGAAGCTGCCGTTTGTGGAAGTATACCCATCATACGGAACCTGGAAGAATATTACGATAATGACCTCCTCCAAAGTGTTTCTGGAATCGTGAACGGATCCACCAATTACATACTTACAAAAGTGGGAGAGGGTTTCACTTATAAAGATGCTCTTTTGCAGGCGCAGCAGCTGGGTTTTGCAGAAAGCAATCCTGTTCTCGATGTGGAAGGATTTGATGCCACTAACAAACTGGCGATTCTGCTGGTTCATGCATATGGCGTGATTGCGCATCCTTCGGATTTATTAAGAACAGGTATCCACCGCCTGCATATCAGCGATGCCGCCTACGCAGGAGAGAAAAATTTCCGCATCAAGCTCACGGCGCAGGCACGCAAGCTGGCTAATGGAAAAGTGGCCGCATTTGTATTGCCACAGTTTGTTACTTCAGATAGCCAGCTGTACAATGTAAATAATGAATTCAATGGGGTCACCATAGAGAGTAAGTTAGCCGACAAGCAATTCCTTTACGGTAAAGGAGCGGGCCGTTTTCCCACCTCATCAGCCGTGATTAGTGATATTTCTGCACTAAGCTATCATTACCAATATGAATATAAAAAACTAAATAGGGGAGAAAAATACGAGCTGACTAATAATTATTTCCTGAAACTATATGTGAGTTTTAATGTGTGGACCGAAGTGAATAAGTGGGATTTTGAACAGGTGCTGGAATTCCATAGTACCGATGACAGGCAGTACATAACCGGTATCATTCATGTGGAAAAATTGCGTAGTGCTTCCTGGTTCAACGATCCTTCAGTGTCACTCATTGTTTTGCCTGAAGGCATTATTGAAAAAGAAGCGATCGTATTGAATTCCCTGAAAAAAGTGAGCCTGCAACTGGCGGGAGTGAATTAGTGAATAGTGATGAGCGTGAATGGTGCGTTTATTTGTAATCAATGAAAATAATGGGTTCCATTCAGGATGTTTTTCCGTGCATCAAATCCTTTAGTTGTGGGTACAACTGTTCGAAAATCCTGAAGTTCATATTATATAACTTAGATTCTTCTTCGCGGGGGTTGTACTCAGTGGTAACATCGTACGTCATGGAGCTATATTCACTGATCAGTCCCATGGCTTTCATGGCCAGCATTGCCGCACCGATTGCTGAAGCGTCTTCTGATTGAAAAACGGCAACTCTTTTACCGGTAATATCAGACAAAAGCTGAATCCAGAATGCCGACTGAACAAAGCCCCCGCTGGCATGTATCCGATGAACCGGTGTGGAAGACGCTTCTACTTTCGACAACACCTGACGAAGTGAAAAACAAATACCTTCCAAAACTGCTCTTGTAAAGTGCTCCTTTCTATGACGTGCCCGCACACCAAAAAACACACCGCAACTTTGTTCATCCCACACCGGAGCTCTTTCACCAAATAAATAGGGTAGGAAAATAAGGCCTTCAGAGCCTGGAGGGATGGAAATCATACTTGCAAACAAGTGATCGTAGGATTCTGGATTATTATCAGTTTCAAGGAAATTATTCTTCAGCCATTGCATCACATTTCCACCATTATTGGTGGGTCCACCACTGATAAAAATGTTTTCTTCAAGCAAGTAATTAAAGTTCATCATGGAAGTATTCCACACAGGCCGTGGACCACTGATCCTTACTGCTCCGCTGGTACCGATGGTGATGGCAGCTATTCCAGGTTCGAGGGAATGGGTTCCTAAGGATGCCAGGCACCCATCGCTTGCACCAATGCAAAAAGGCACTTGTTGGGGCACTCCAAACAGGTTGGCCATTTCTTCCTTTAGTCCGGTTTTTATATAAAAAGTGGACACCGGCGCTGATAATTGATCTTCCCGGATACCCGCATATCGGAGGGCCGAATCGTTCCAACAGAGGTCTTCCAGGTCAAACAGTCCCGTTGCCGAAGCGATGGAGTGGTCAATAACAAATTCTTTAAATAAATGAAACCAGATGTATTCTTTGATAGAAATAAACCGGTGCCCATGGCTAATCAGGTGAGGTTGATGTTGTACCATCCATTTGATTTTACACAAGGGTGTCATGGAATGTATGGGTGTACCGGTTCGTGAATAGATGGAAGGGCCTTCCACTGAAATTCTTAGTTCTTCAGCAATGTGGGTGCTTCTGGCATCGGACCAGATGATCAGGGGCGATAAATTTTTACCTTCCCGGTCTACCACCATGATGCCATGCATGGCAGCACTGAGTGAAATAGCGGAGGGAACGCGTTTCATAAAACGGATCATATCGCTTATAACCACGATAAATGCATTCAATATGGTATCTGGATCCTGCTCTGCATACCCTGTTTCAGGATGACTGGTTGTATAAAATTGTTGTTCGGTATGGAGGGCTTTGCCATTTTGATCCACAGCAACAGCTTTTGTACTACCGGTTCCTATATCGATTCCAAGGATGAATGAAATATCCATGTTGTTGAATGAGGATCAAAATACTTCATTAACCAAAAGAAACCGCATCCCAAAGAATAAGTTTTGAAAACAGAATAGAAAGGCAATAATTTTTTTAGGAGTTGCTTTGATCTGCAGAGCATGATTACACCAAAAGGATCATTTGAGAAGGTTAATACAATAGAAATACTTGCGTTTATATTTCTGAAAAACCCTCCGGATATTTATACGCGCTGGCGGTATTGAGTAATAATACAGAATCGGTTTCCTGAATAACTTTTTTTCGGGTGAGGTGAGCAACTGCTTTCCAGGTGGCACTTCCTTCAGGCGACAGCAGAATGCCTTCTTTCATGGCCACTTCTTTGATACCCTCCCTGATTTCTTTCTCGGTGACTGTAGTCACCTCACCTCCGGATTCCCGAATTACCTGTTTCATCATGTCCAACCCAAACGGAAAAGGGACTACCAGACCACTGGCAATCGAAGGCTGAGGATGGAATTTTTCTTTCCACTGGCCTGGGTTTTCAATTGAGGCTTGAAGCGGAGCGCAATTTTCTGACTGAACCGCCATCATTTTAGGCAAGGGTGCTTGAATCCATCCCATTTTGGTCATTTCCTGGAAAGCTTTCCAGATCCCAATCAGGCCGGTTCCACCTCCCGCGGGATAAATGATCACATCTGGTAATTTCCAGTGGCATTGTTCAGCAATTTCATAACCCATGGTTTTTTTCCCTTCCAGGCGGTAAGGTTCTTTCAGAGTGGACACATCAAAATAGTCGCGTTGTAATTTTATTTCACTCACCTTTTTTGCACAATCGCTAATGAAACCTTTCACCAAAACGAGTTCTGCGCCAAAGTACCTGCATTCATTTTTGAAAACCTCGGGTGTATGGTCGGGCATGACCACGATGCATTTCATTTTTGCTTGAGCGCAATAGGCAGCTAGTGCACCACCGGCATTGCCTGCTGTTGGAATGATCAATTGGTCAATTCCGAACTCTTTTGCTTTCGATACGGCCACACTGATCCCTCTGGCTTTAAAAGATCCTGTAGGATTATAGGATTCATCTTTTAGAAGTAAAGAAGATAATTGTGCGCTTTTTGAAAGATTATCCAGTTGTAAAATGGGTGTCATTCCTTCTCCCAGCGATATGATATGATGAGGGTCAATTACCGGCAGAACACTACAATATCGCCACATGGAATGAGGTTCGGTTGGTATATCTTTTTTAGAAAATGTAGAAAGCTCATATTCCGCCATTAATGGTTGGTTACAACATGTTGCAAAAGATTGTACGGTAGTAATGGAATAAAATTTTCCACAGTTATTGCAGAGGAGCTGCTGAAAAAAAGAAGTTGGCGGCATACCTGTTTTCATACTACTATCCGTGTTCAAATAAAAGTCGTTTCCTTCCAATAAATCTGTTAGGAAGATACTACTTCCATTCTCTTGGTGATGTGATTCTCCGAACTGTTATCGTATTGAATTCTTGTGAATACAAAGGAGATGCAATTTATGATGAACCGCAAAGTTTCTTATATGGTTATTATTTCTATTACGGGGAAACTATAAGAAAAAAATCCACATAATTTTTAATCATATAGCTTCTTGTTCATACCATGGAGGCTTCAATATTCATTTGTTTAAACAAACGCGTAGAAATCAGCTGGAATAATTTTTACAGTATACAAACTGTTCTTCAACCTTTTACGTATTTGTTAAAGAACTTCCACCCTTCGATTTCTACCCCTTGTTAACTACATCATCATTCTCTTCCGGAAAAACCAGGCGATTGCCAAAGTAAATTGATTAAAATGAAGAAAGGTTTCGGGCCGGCAAGGTCCATCCTACTCGTTTTTGCATTGCTGGTTTGGATGATTTCTTGCAAAAAGAATGATGCTGCTGTTTCAATATCCAAACCAAAGGATTCTGTAGTTACTCCTATTTCTACAGTTCTTTTTCCAGTAACGGCTCCGGTTGGTAATGCCGTCAATGGATATTATATAGGCCTACCTTCCAACTATACCCAGACCAATGAAAAATATCCGGTACTTATTTATTTAAGTGGAGCAGGCCAGTTTGGAAATGGATCTATTGACCTGCCTTTGCTATTAAAAGATGGGCCAGCTGAGCTCATCGATGAAAAAAGATTCCCAGGAACTTTCCAGTCTAATGGAAAAGCCGTGTCTCTGATTGTATTTACGCCTCAGTTAAAATGGTGGCCCAGCACCAGCAGTATTAATGATTGTATCGAGTTTGTGAAATCCAATTACCGGGTCGATTCCTCGAGGATTTATTTGTCCGGCCTGAGTATGGGAGGGATTGTTACCTGCGACCTGGCCGGAGAAATGCCTCGAAAACTGGCAGCCATAGTTCCGATGGCAGGGGTTTCAGCAGATTATCTCACCAGTAACAAATGCCAGCAAATAGCAGCCGGTGCACTACCGGTGTGGTGTTTCCACTCTGAAGATGACCCCCAGATTAATGTGGATGTGGCCAGGGGTTTTATTTCTAAAATAAATAGCTATCAGCCATCAGTACCATCCAAAATTACTGTTTGGAAAAATGGTGGGCATGATGCGTGGACAAGAGCGATAGAACCTTCGTACAGGGAAAATGGAGTGAACATATATGAATGGATGCTTCAGTTTCACAGGTAAAAGCTTGGTAGATATAAACAGTAGATATAGGTGAGAAAAACAGACAATCAATTATTCACAGCAAAAAACCCATTTTTTTGATCCGATAAGGAATCCAGGAATAAGGACTCCTTACCCAGTTGATCCGCCCCTTCATCAACGTACCTCATCCCCCCTTTGAAACAAGTTACTGGACATTCCAGTTAGACTACCCTTTTGAAAACATTTCATCATTAAAATTTATGAACAATGCAAAAAAAGTTTACTAAAAAATGGCGGTTTGGGAAACTACTGCTTCCCTGCAGTGTTTTGACACTATCGCTGCTTCTGATGTCTTCGAGTCACAGGGAAGCTCCCCTGATCTCGAATGATCCTCTGGCAGATAATACCGATCTCTATGTTTTCCGGAGCCCCGATAAGCAAGACAGGATCAACATTATTGCCAATTATATCCCCTTTGAATTGCCGCAGGGCGGACCTAATTATTACAGTTTCGGAACCAACATCCGTTACGAAATCCACATTGATAATAATGTAGGCACACCGGGTGATGACATCATTTACAGATTCACGTTTCAGAATGTGAACGAAGATCCTACCACATTTTTCAACATTCGTCTTGCCAAGCAGAACCTGAAAACAACCTACACGCTTCAAAGAAGCATGAATGGTGGTGCAAGCTTCACGACGATTGTTATGAATGGCGTAGTTCCTCCCAACAACATCGGACCCAGAAGTATTGAATCTCCCGTAGGTTTAAGTTCCAACTACAATACTTTGATGACCAGTGCTATTACTACTGCCACTACAGGAGAAACGGTATTTGCTGGACCCATCGACGATCCGTTCTTTGTAGACCTTGGTGGTGCATTTGATCTGGGCGATCTACCCCGTCAAAACAGTGCATCCAGGGATGGGTTAGCTAAATACAATGTGCATACCATAGCCTTGCAGATTGACATTTCCACGTTGCAAAAGAATCAAAAGTCAGTAGCACAGGCGACTACCATATTGGATCCAGATTTCGTAATTGGAGTTTGGGCTTCTTCCAGCAGGCAGGCAACTAAAACACTCCGTTCTGCTAATGGAGGCTCACCCTTCAATCCAACCGGTGGTGGAACTTTTACCGAAGAAGGTAACTGGATTCAGGTATCCCGACTGGGTATGCCCCTTGATAATGAAGTCATCAATCCTATTGGTGCAAAAGACTTTTGGAATTCATTGACGCCCTACCAGGACCTGGCAAACATTGGAAAATTTGGAGATTATTTTTATAATCCTGAGCTGGCCTTATACATGGATGACTCCAAGTTTGGACCTGCTATTCCTGCATTCAGAGCATTAAGAGTGCAAAGTAATTCCCTTGGCATGTTTGACTTTAGAAATGGAAGAAATGGTTTATTTGGTTTGAAAGGATCTTCGGCGGTTACTGGTACTGCGTTGGATGATGCCATCGCAGGAACTTTATTACTGCCCGGACCTGGAAAGCCCCGTTCAGTTGATTTGTACCCTATTTTTCAAACCGGAGTACCCAATCTTCGGCCTTACCAGCTGGCAGTTCAAAAAAATAACAATCCTCTTGCCGAGGGTAAGCCGTTTATCAACAATTTCCTTCCTAATGGAGGAGATATGCTGAGGATCAATATGGCGGTACCACCCACTCAGAGAAATGATCCAAAGTTCAGTTCTCTTGGCCTGGTGCAAGCAGCTGTCTTAGGTTTGACAGATCCTGCCTACAACACTACGAAAACACTCCAGTTCATACCCAATATGGACGGTTTTCCTAATGGAAGAAGACTGGAAGATGATGTAACCAGAATTGAATTACAGGCAGTCGGTGGTATTGTTTTAGCCGCAATCGGATTATTTTACGATGATTATCATCCAGGCAATCCGGCACAATCGCCCATCACCAACAGACTGGTGAATACTTTGCAGTATTCTACAGGAGTGGAGAAGAATGATACCACATTCAAAACATCTTTTCCATTTGTACAAACTCCCTGGAGGGGAACAGCAATTCAAAATCAATAATTCATTAAGAAATAATTTTTATGAAAAGAAAGATATATGCTTCCATACTCCTAGTGGCGATGTGCATCAGTACATTCCCGGGGGTACTAATGGCTTCCAGCCACCGAGAGGCACCATTAATTTTAGGCGATCCGTTGGCGGATAATACGGATCTCTATGCCTTCCGTAATCCCAATGATCCCGATAAGATCACCATTATTGCCAACTACATTCCGTTTCAATTGCCTCAGGGAGGTCCCAACTTCTATTCATTTGGAGAAGATGTGCGTTATGAGATTCATATCGATAATAATGTAGCGAACAACACCTATACATCGGGAGATGACATTGTATACCGATTTACATTTCACAAAACAAATGAAGACCCAACTACTTTCTTCAACATCCGTTTGGGTAAACAAAATCTGAAAACTACCTACATACTTGAAAGAAGTATGGATGGTGGCGTGAGTTTTCAAACCATCGTGGCCAATGGTACGGTTCCTCCTCCGAATGTTGGACCGCGTTCCATTAGTTCACCCGTGGGTTTGAATGCACCTGATTACAATACGCTGATCAATAATTCAATTGCCTTTGCTACCACTGGTGAAAAATCATTTTGTGGAACTGCAGACGATCCTTTCTTTGTTGACCTGGGCGGGATTTTTGACCTGGGCGATGCACCCAGAACAACTGGAACGCCTCCTGTGGATGGTTTGAAGTGCAAGAATGTCTCGTCCATAGTATTACAGGTAGACATCAATACTTTGCAAAAGCAACACAAACCCACCAGCCAGGCAACTACGATTCTGGATCCTGATTATGTAATCGGTATATGGGCTTCTGCCAGCCGCCGCAAGATCAGAACCCTCAATGGCAATGGTACAGAGTCTTATACAGGAGCATGGGTTCAGGTATCAAGATTGGGAATGCCATTGACCAACGAAGTGGTGAATCCTATTGGTCAGAAAGATCTTTGGAATTCTCTTACCCCTTATGAAGAAGCTCAGGTGGACCTGTTCAATAATAATCTGTACAATCCTGAACTGGCACTTTATATGGATGACAGTCAGTTTGGTCCCGCTGTTCCCGCATTCACACCTTTGAGGGTGCAAACCAATTCATTGGGGATGTTTGATTTCAGGAATACAAAGAATGGTCTGTATTCATTGAAGGGTACACCTGCAGTGGCAGGTACTGCGCTTGATGATGCCATTTTTGGAAATGTATTATTGCCTGGTGCTGGGAAACCTCGCTCAGTTGATTTGTATCCTATTTTCAGAACAGGTGTGCCTAACCTCAGGCCCTACCAACTGGCAACTGGAAAAATGGGTAACCCATTAGCAACAGGAAAACCTTTTGTCAATAATTTCCTTCCAAATGGTGGTGATATGCTACGTTTAAATATGGCGGTACCGCCAACACAGCGTAACGATCCGAAGTTTAGTTCATTGGGTTTGGTACAGGCTGCAGTTCTGGGTCTTACAGATCCCGCCTACAACACCAATACTTCATTACAGTTTATTCCAAATATGGATGGCTTCCCTAATGGAAGAAGACTGGAAGATGATGTTACGACGATTGAATTGCAAGCCGTGTCAGGTGTTGCTCTTGCAGCAATTGGTTTGTGGTATGACGACTATTCCGGTAGCGGAAGTCCTGTGACTCCAAAGCTTGTTAGCGTTCTCAGTTTCACGTCAGGACCAACAATGAACGACACTACTTACAAAGCATCATTTCCTTATGTGCAAACTCCTTGGAGAGGATATGACTACACTTTAAAACCACGGTTCTAACAAATCAAAATATTATTTTTTATGAAAAAAATTGTAAATCTCTTTTCAGCCATTTTGGTTTGTTCATGCCTGATACAAACCAATGCAAACGCATCTTCCCACAGGGAAGCGCCGTTAATTTCTAATGACCCTGTTGCAGACAATACTGACGTTTATGCGTTTAGAAGTCCGCAGGATACCAACAAGGTAATCATTATTGCTAACTATATTCCTTTTGAGCATCCTGCAGGAGGCCCTAACTGGTATACTTTTGGTGAAAATGTGCGCTACGAAATTCACATTGACAACAACACAGCCACACCGGGTGACGATATCATTTATCGTTTTGTGTTTAAAAATTTCTACGAAGATTCCACTACGTTCTTCAACATCAGGTTGGGCAAGCAGAATCCGAAGACTAAATACTATGTGCAACGTAGTATAGACGGAGGAAACACCTTCACAACAATCCTGTCTCCAGGTATAGTTGCTCCGCCAAACATTGGCCCACGCTCTATTGAAAACCCTGTAGTTGGTCTTGGTTACTCAAATTACGACCAGGCAATGTTGTCGAATGTAAAGAGAACTCCAACAGGTGAGAGAGTTTTTTGTGGCCCGGCCGATGATCCATTTTTTGTGGACTTAGGTGGTGCTTTTGATCTGGGTGGTTTCAGAAAAAATGGTCGTGACGGACTTGCTAAGTTCAATGTTCACAGCATCGCTCTTGAAATACCGATCACAACTTTGCAGAAGAACGGAAAAAGCACTTCACAGGCAACAAGTATTCTTGATAATGACTTCGTAATTGGAGTGTATGCA
>JANLYU010000243.1:0-14277 GCA_031365785.1 Flavisolibacter sp.
GCCTGCGAAATGGCAGGCGATCCTTGAACCCATCACACCACTTCCCAGAACAGCAACTTTTTTAATGACACGTTTACTCATAGAATTAGGTAGTTGAACAACGATTTGTGAAGATACGGTCAAAATGAATATTGGTCAGGGTGTGAAACCTATATCAACATCAACCATATGAAACTTTTTATTTCATACGATCCAAAAAAAAATCCTGCCGTGCAGGATTTGTAAATGATTTTCAATAGTAACCATCTACCACTACTAATTTAAGGATAGTTTTATTTGGCGGGTGGTTTGGTGGCCTGGGCATATTGAATCAAATAATCTGCCTTTCCCTCTTTATTCAGTCTCCAGGTTTCCTGAAGGTATACAGAGTCTGTTTTTCCTGATTTATCCGTTGAAACTTCAGTGCCCCAGATACATACCCATTGCTGGTCCTTGTCCTTACTCCTGGCAGGTAGGAAAGCATTGACACTACTTTTTACGGTGGTGTACATATCCCTGATTTTCTGTCCTTCCGCCAGTACGCTGTCTTTGGGGCCTTTGAGAGACATTCCATTGGCAAACCTCATTTCTACTGAATCGGCAAAAAGGCTGCTGGCTTTTAAAAGATCTCCATCATCCCAGGCTTTCCAGAGATCCATCAGTGTAGCGGAATTTTTGGGATCACCCATTTCAAAGTCTGAAGAATAACTCGCGGTATAAGCATAAGAGGGTGAACTTTTCGAGGAATCCATCTTAGAAGCACTTTCTTTAGCACTTTCATCCTTTGAATTACAAGCAGCCAAAGAGGCCACCAGAAGAAAGCATAATACATTTCTCATAATAAGTTGTTTTGGTTGACAAATAATGAACCTGTGTAAGGTAGAACAAAATCAAAAACTGAAGATGGGGATCAGAAGAATGATACAGGGGTGCTGCTCAAAACGTCATTCTATGGGAAGGTTCTCGGTCAGGCCTTTTTTTTCTTTATCTGGAACGACCTGGAGATATTAAAGCCAAAAAAAATGTCGCCCTGTCCCCAATCATATTCTGTAGCTGCAAGGAAAGACCTTTCATTCATCCCTTTGGAATTGGTAAAATGAAGTTGAAAAACATGACCTCCTGTTTCCAGGTCAAAACCAATGGACAATGGATTGTGGAAACCTCCCTGTTCATTCTGGTTGATCACGTAATGATAGTCTGCATTAAAGGAAACCCTCCTGCTTATTTTTATCCTGCCTCCTATACCGGCAGCAACCAGGTCGTTCGGATCTTCAAATTTAGGTACCAGGTTTCGATGTAAAAGAGAGCCTGTTAATTGCAAGGTGAGTTTCTCACTGAATTTTCTTCCTATAATGCCCTGTCCAAAATAGGCCACACGAGAGCTGAAGTAATTGACTCTGGTGGGATCAGACCATTTCAAAGTTGTCAACGTGGTTCCTGCCACTGCCACCAGCGAAAAAGGAAGTGCTTTGGGGCCCGTAGCCTGCTGAATGATACGGTATTTGATAAAGCCATCCATTTCTTTCAGAAAAGTGCTTCGTCCAATGCCTACCGTTAGGTGATCACTAATACCATAATCAAAACCCATACGTACTGTGGCAGGACCGTCAAGGCCAAAGAATGTATATGGCCCTCCATTGACCCTTCCAAAACGATGAAGTATGCGAAAATCAAGAACCCCGGGACGGAGCATTTCTACGCTTTGAGTCATGATGACCCTGGATGATTTGAAGGAATTATAGACTTTTTCCTTTTTAGGCGGGTCTGCCTGCATGTTTTTCAGCAGGTCATCATCCTGGGCAGCAATTTTAGTTACGGATGCCAGAAGAATGCAGACCAGTAAAATAGGGAGTAATTTCATGAATGGATCAGGCTTTTAGTTTTTCCAGTTTTGTATCCACCGTGATCCTGATATTGTTAGATACCTTCTCTTTCACTACGGCGGGAATTTTGATTTTATAGTCAGTGAGCTGAATGTTGAAAACAGATTCAATTTTCAGGTTTTCGCCGTCTACTTTAACCGAACCGGTGGTTTCTATCTTTCTGGTAACGCCATGTAAGGTCATTTTGCCTGTTACTTTTGTTGGGTAAGACCCTTCGTGTCCGTAATTGATTTCATTATTGTTGGTAATAACACCTTTGAATTCTGCCCTGGGATATTTGTCGCTTTCCACATAATTTTCATTGAAGTGCTGCTGCATCAATTGTTTTTCAAATTCAAAGCCTTTCATCTGAATGGCAAATTGAACGGCTCCAGTTTTTGAATCCAAAACAGCTGTTACCGTTTTATTTCTGGCTTCGATATCTTCCATGGATGCTTTGGAAAAAAAATTGACTTTTCCTGTTTTGGTAAAAAACTTATCCTGGGCAAAACAGAATGAAGCTGAAAGCAGCAGTAGGAAAAAAACAGTCCCTTTTTTATTGAACATGGTCTTATTTATTTTTTTGTTTGACACCTGCAAATGATAATTGTATGGTGGTGCCCAGGTTGATGCCGAGCATTTCTTCCGCTATTTCAAAACCTGTACAGCGTCCCTGGATCACTGCTGATGATCCCACTTTCACCTGTTCATAATCTTTCATGTGCCTTCGGTCCAGGCCACATACTACTGAAGCGGCGTCTTCCCGGTTTCCTAGTACGATAGCACCTGAAGTGTCTATACTTTTTACAATTCCTGTCACTTCCACGACCCTGTCTAAATATTTTTTTCTTGCTGCCATGGAATCCGAATGAAAGTCATTTATCAGGGTGCTTACGTCCGTAACCCTTTCCGGCTTACTGTCCACAATATCAGGTGTTGTTTCATGATACAGCTTGTACAAGATCAGGGCGCCAACTGCCAACACTAAGATGACTACAAAGGATATCTTTTTTTTCATTATTTCAATTCGCTGAACTCATTACTCGCCTTCCAAAATTAATCAACCGCTTTTCTCTACAATTGACACTGTTACCAATATTAACATTAGTTGTTCGGTGCACCGGCATCAATCCACCTTTTGATTTTATTAATATCACAAATTTCCATTTTAGTTCGTCCCAAAGGCATAGGGGAAAATCCAGGAGCATGAGTAATAGATCCCAGCAACCGGTTATCGATAACCCTGGCTTTTACATTGAAATAACCCTCCAGGTTAACACCCCCGGTGGAAGACATATTATTATGACATGAAATACAGGAATAATTATTCAGGATGTTATTGACGGTTATGGAATAAGTAACAGAAGAAGAATCGCAGGTCGTAACTCCGTAAAGTTCTTCCTCCACGTGATAATAGCAGCCGTATGCTAAAAAGCAACTTACAGGTAACGTGATCAATAAATATTTCTTCATATATAAACGATAAGGGAAAACGGATGATTCATAGATGGTTCACATCTCCAAATAATAAGGTATTCAATTCAAAAACGGGTATAGGAAGGGTGTTTTCTTTATTGTAAAACGAAAGATTCGGAAAAAGGTTGCTTTCATCTGACATTGGAACCATTTGTTGCCGGTTCGTCAGGATTGACAAGAATCAGCTTTCCATCACTTTGCTCCGCTGTCAGAATCATCCCCTGGCTTTCAATGCCCCTCATTTTGCGGGCTGCCAGGTTAGCTACCACAATGACCTGTTTGTTCACCAGCGATTCCGGTGTAAAATGCTGTGCAATTCCTGAGACAATGGTCCTTTGTTCCGCTCCCATATCTACCTGCAATTTCAAAAGCTTGTCTGCTTTTTCCACTTTCTCCGCTGCGGTTATGGTACCGATCCTCAAATCGAGTTTTGAAAAATCATCAAATTGTATCTCTGCTTTTTCAGTCATTGTCGCACCGGCAGCTGATTTATTAGTTGTTTCAGGGTTCACCTTCTTATCGGGTTCCATATTTTCTTTTTTAATTACAACTGCATCTGAAATACTAGTGACGTTCGTCTTTTCTATAATTGACTTTTCCAAACTCATTTTCTTCAGCTTTTCTTTTTGGTACTGAACTTCTTCATCTTCAATTTTCCGAAATAAAAGTTCTGGACTACGGAGCGAGTATCCAACGCTCAGCAATTTTGTTTTACCTGCATTTTCCCATTCCAGTATTTGATCCACCACTTTCATCATCTGCGCCAGTTTTTTAGAAGTGTTGGGAAGGAATGGATTCATGAGGATAGCCAGGTTAGCGCATAATTGCAGGCATACATGTAAGGTATTGTCGATCTGGATTTGCAAATGGTCTATCTCCTGCTGCAGGGTTTTCTTTTCCTGTTCAGAAGTGGTTGCAGGGAGTTTTGAAATTAGGGTCTGCAATTTTTTATCCACGATCCAGGGTTCCTTTTCCTGCATATATTTATTCCCGCTTCTGGCCAGGTCAATAACGGCAAAAAGAGCATCCCTGAATTTATATTCTTCAATATTTTGCTCCACTTTTATTTTGGATTGCCCAATTTGATCCAGAAGTGTACGATCGAGGTCCTGGATCTGGTCGTTGTGGAAACGAGGAACCTTTCCTTTAGTTAATTTGTGCATCAGCACAAAAGTCCTGTTGACAAAATTTCCAAAGATCGCAACGAGTTCACTGTTCACGGAATCCTGAAAACCCTTCCAGGTAAATTCACTGTCTTTTGTTTCAGGAAGAATGGTGATCAGGTAATAACGCAAGGCATCCGCCAGTTGGGGGCCTCCGTTTTCTTTTTTTATGAAATCATCTATATAATCCTGCATGTCCAGCTTCCAGTTCCGGCTGGTGCTCATTTTATCTCCTTCCAGGTTCATGAACTCATTGGCCGGCACATTTTCCGGAACCACATAACCGTGCAGGTGAAGCATCACAGGGAAAATAAGACAGTGAAAAACAATATTGTCTTTTCCAATAAAATGAACCAGCTTGGTTTCTTTGTCCTTCCAGTAGGGTTCCCAATCCTTATCATGATCTTTTGCCCACTGGCGGGTGGCACTGATATAACCTATAGGTGCGTCAAACCATACATAAAGGACCTTGCCATCCGCCTCCGGCAGCGGAACCTTCACGCCCCAGTCAAGGTCCCTGGTGACAGCCCTTGGCTGCAGGCCGCTATCGATCCAGCTTTTGCATTGTCCAAGTACATTGGTTTTCCAGTCCTGCCCGTGCTCCTGTAAGATCCATGAACGCAACCATGATTCGTGCCTGTTCAAAGGAAGGTACCAGTGTTTGGTAGCCTTTTTTACGGGCACCCTTCCACTTAAGGTACTTACAGGATTGATTAATTCATCCGGGCTCAGTGCAGTTCCACAGCGTTCGCACTGATCACCAAATGCATTTTCATACCCGCAATTAGGACAAGTACCCTTGATGTACCGGTCGGCGAGAAAAGTTTGTGTTTCTTCGTCAAAGTATTGTTCACTATCCCTGATCTCCAAATCTCCCTTATCATTTAAAAAGGTAAAAAATTCCTGGGCAGTCTGGTGGTGAAGGGGGTTACTGGTTCTGTCATATACATCAAAGGAAATTGAAAGATCATTGAAGTTCTGCTTCATGATGACATGGTACTTGTCTATAATAGCCTGGGGCGTGGTACCTTCTTTCATGGCCTGGATTGGGATGGCCGTTCCGTGTTCGTCACTGCCACATACAAAAACCACATCTTTTTTTTGAGCCCTCAGGTACCGCACATAAATATCAGCAGGAAGATAAGCGCCTGCCAAATGACCGATATGTTTTTGACCATTGGCATAAGGAAGTGCTGAAGTAATTAAATATCTTTTAAATTCTTTCATCCATTCTGATTTGCAGTTTCTTACATCGATCGGACAACTAATGACTGCTTCCTGGTGTCCGTACTTTGAAACTCAAGGGACCAAAAATACCGCAAAGCGCGTAACCGATAGGAATTGAGAGAACAAATGATAAATTGCGGCACCATGAACCGGAAGCATTTTTTGGGAACCACAGGAGTATACTTAGCAGGGATATCTCTACCCCTAAAAAAGAATACCAACAGTGTGATTGCGGAAGAGCACCTGGCAACCTTTACCATCCCTCCCTATTTAAAAACTGGCCACAGCATCGGTATTACATGTCCGGCAGGGCCTGTCACCCGGGAAGAGATACAGCCTGCGGTTTCGATCATGGAAGCGTGGGGCTTCAGAGTGGTTATTGGAAACACGGTAGGTAAAAAGGAATTTACCCGTGGAGGTTCTGACGAGGAGCGACTGGAGGACCTTCAGAAAATGCTGGACGATCCCTCCATCAAAGCCATCATGTGTGCGAGAGGTGGGTATGGATGCATCAGAATTGTAGACAGGATTGACTGGACAAGATTCAAAAAAAATCCAAAATGGATCATTGGCTTCAGTGATATTACGGTGTTGCATGGACA
This sequence comes from Flavisolibacter sp., assembly GCA_031365785.1. GTDB lineage: Bacteria > Bacteroidota > Bacteroidia > Chitinophagales > Chitinophagaceae > Flavisolibacter. Next base: position 6,310 of record JANLYU010000243.1, read on the forward strand.
TATCCATCAGGTAGGTAAAGTAGCGTGTATCCACTCCAAAATGACCAACAGTTTTCCTGCTGATCTTTCTGTGGAAGATACCCTCATGACAGCCACTATTGATTCCATTCATCAGGCCCTTACAGGAAAAAAAATGAAGTATGAATTAGCGCCCCATCCACAAAACAGGAAGGGCACCGCCAGAGGTATCCTGGTGGGTGGCAATCTTAAAACGATAGAATCATTGTCAGGAAGTTCATCAGATATTAAAACAGATGGGAAGATCCTTTTTGTTGAGGACACCGGAGAATACCTTTATAGTATAGACCGGATGTTCTGGAATTTAAAAAGAACAGGAAAGCTGCATCAATTACAAGCTTTAATTGTGGGAGGTTTCAAAATAAAACCTGATGATCCCGGGGATGAATTTGGTAAAACGCTTCAGGAGATCGTTTTGGAAAAAGTAAAGCAATTTTCATATCCTGTTTGTTTTGATTTTCCGGTAGGTCATCAGAAAGCGAATTTTGCCCTCAAGTGTGGCGTTCCGCACCACCTATTGGTTCATGATGATGAAGTGAATTTAACAGCATCCATATGACTCAGGTTCCCCCTTATTTAAAGAAAGGAGATATCATTGGCATGGTAGCACCCGCAGGATTTATGTCTATTGAAAAAATGCAGTCTTGTATAGAAACGCTGGATGCATGGGGCTATACTGTACAACTGGGTACCACTACCCACAGCCAGTCACAGAACTATTTTTCCGGCTCTGATGATGAACGACTAGTGGATTTGCAACTCATGTTGGATAACCCGGACGTAAGGGCGATCATGTGTGCCAGGGGAGGCTATGGTATGAGCCGGATCATTGATCAGATTGATTTCAAGCAATTCTGCAAACATCCTAAATGGATCATTGGTTTTAGTGACATCACAGTGCTACATGCACATCTGTACGCTCACATGAAAATGGCTTCCCTGCATGCTCCTATGGCCAATGCATTCAATGATGGAGCATCTGAAAATCAATATGTCCGCTCCCTAAAAGATGCGTTGGAAGGTCAATCATCCCATTATGAATGCCTGCCTCATCCACTCAACAGGTTGGGCCATGTAAAAGGCGAACTTGTGGGTGGCAACCTTTCTTTGCTGGTACATGTGATAGGTACCCCTTCGGATATCAAAACAAAAAACAGAATCCTCTTCCTAGAAGATGTGGGTGAATACCTGTACCAGATTGACAGGATGATGATCCAGCTAAAGAGAAGTGGAAAACTAGATAAACTGGCTGGACTGATCATTGGTGGATTCACCGAAATAAAGGATACGGAGAGGCCTTTTGGCGGTACTGCGGAAGATATCATTAGTCAGCATGTTCAGGAATTTGATTATCCTGTTTGTTTTGGTTTTCCTGTTAGCCATGTGCAAGAAAATTATGCGCTGAAGATGGGAACGAAGTATCAATTGAAAGTAGGCAATGAGCTGGTTGCTTTAACAGGACATGCACCAAAAGTCACCTTGTAGTTAAGGAGGTACTAAGTGGTCTTGCCATCTTCTCACCAATCAGTGGCTACCTGCGCCTCAGTGCCTTGTTTTTAATCTGAGTAAGGAATCCATCTTTTTCTGATACACGGGAAAGTCAAACAGGTTATTATGTTTTCCTTTATCAATAGAGATGAAATCAATATTTGGGTGCTCCCTGGCCAATTGGAGAGACTGTGAAAAAGGCACCACTTCATCTTCCGTTCCATGAAAAATAGTCACTGGTATCTGTATGCCGGACAGGTAAGTATTTACCGGAAAGGTAAATCTGGTCATGGAAACCACCGGGTATACAGGAAAATAATGTCTGGCAAGTGCTGGGATATTATAATACGGAGTTTCAAGGATCAAATGGTTGCAAGGCTTGTGGGAAGCTAAAAAAGAAGCGATGCCAGTTCCGATGGATTTTCCATATACTAACAGACTGTCTTTTGAAATTTCTTTGACCGCCAGGGAATACATAGCAAGTGCCTGTTGATAAATCGCTGGTTCAGTCCTTGGGCCGGTTGATTTGCCAAACCCGGGGTAGTCAATCATCCATAATTCATAACCATTGCGCGTGAAAAGAGGTGGATATTTTTTATAATATTCTACGTTGCGCATATTTCCATGAAAAAAAAGTACAATTCCTTTTTTCTTGAAGTCAGGCCTGAACTTCACTATACTTAGGTTGTTGCCCTTAAAAGGAAGGTTGATTTCTTCAAAAGGCTGTTCAAAGGAAAATACATGATGCAGAGGAAGAGGAGCTGGATGAAAAAGAAATGCATCCTGGAAAAAAAACAAGACGAGCCCTCCTGTCACATACAATGCCAGCACAATCATGATCATCCACGTTGTTTTTTTCATGATACCGGTGTTCATGTAAGTAAATGTAAGTCTCATGGTCCGGGCTTGCTGCTTCTTCCTTCAATGATGCAAAAGAAACTTTTTGGTGGTCCAATAGTGTTAAGCTTTACTGAAGCCTCGAATAATAATCCCTGAGCCTGCGAGTAAGGTCGTTCTGGATCTGGCGCAATAATTCTTCCATAATCTGGTCCTGTGAAGGAGGGGTATCATTTCTTTGATTCAAGAGGGATCTGTCACTATCAGAAAGCGCCCTTTCATCACCTGTATAAGAAACTATTTCCGATTGCCAGGTGTGTTCACCCGTAAAACGGTCGCTCCAGATAGTTCGTCCTTTTGTATCCCGAAGGGCGATGAAAAGATCACCTTGTGAAAGCAGGGTCCTTTTTGTGTTCGTAATGCGGGCAGTTACGGTGCCGTACTTTTTTACCACAGAATCCGGTTTGTATACGATCTCTTTCATGACTATTTCTTTTGAAACTTCCCTAACGGTATGGTTGTCATAAGGCTGGCCAAAAGTGATGCGGCCCAGGTTGAGTTCCATTACCTGGTCTGCTTCAATATCCTCACTACGGACTTCCCATTCGGAGTAGAATCTAACAAAATTCTGATTCAGGTTATTCGACAGCGTGCGAAGGATGTCTCGTTGAAAATTCTGTATCTGGTAAGAAGAACTTTGTTGGTAGCCCCCATAATTCTGGATGGGAGTGATGATCACTTTTGTAAGCGCCATATCATATACGGCATCCCGTTTTTTCCTTATTTCAAAATCTTGTGGCTGGTAATGAAGCGCTAAGTTCAATTCCTGGTAAGCTTCTCTGTAAGCTATTTTGGTTGCTTGCTCTATCCACCTGTCAGCTTTATTCTGATGCCACATAGCCGATTGATAAGCGTAAGTATTTACAAATTCTGAAAAATCAGTGGTAGTAACCACCCGGGCAACCGCCGGATATTGGTGAATGACTTCATACAAATGCTGAAGCGAAAGGTACTGCTCATACATTTTTTCATATTTGTCTTCGGTACGACTATTGGATAATATCCGGATGCGGTCTTCCGATTCGTGCAAGATAAAGTTATACGACTGCTGTACTACATCTATGGTTTCACGATCATCAGGATTTTTTTGCAATTTTTTTACTCCACGTCCGAAGGCATCCTGGTAATGGCCCTTCTGGTAAGATTTGTTGGTGGTTTTGCAGTTGGTGAATAGCAGGATGCAAAAAAAAAGGGTAAGGTAAATTTTAGTCATGGTACAGGCTTTAAGGTTTGATTGTTCTGCACCAGTAAAGGTTACTGGTCATATGTTATTTATAGGTTCCTTAACACCGTTCTTGTTAAAAGCAGTTTTACCCATTGTTCATGTCCATCAAGAACTTATTCGTCTTTCAGAATATCCCTGATGAAATTATGGTACTCCGGGAATTTGGTCAGGTTATTATGACCGCCACCATGGATCCTGATCAGTGTGATGCGCCTGGGGTGAATTTTCTGAAGCTGAATACTGTGCCTGATAGGGATGAGCCAGTCTTTGGTTCCATGGAGAATATAAATGGGACAGGTTACCTTTTGGATCCACCTATCAGTTCGCATGTGATAGCGCAGGACAAAACGAATGGGCAAAATCGGAAGAAATCTTTCAACCACCCTGGTGAAATTATAAAAAGGGGCATCCAGAATCAGGTAACGAGGGTGATTGTCGGAAGCCAGCTTGGCGGCAAAACCGCTACCCAGACTTCTTCCATAAATGATCAGGTGATATTCCGCATATTGTTCCATAAGGGTCTGGTAAACAAACTGCATGTCTTCATGCATAGCATATTCATTTCTTTTTCCCGTGCTTTTCCCAAAACCCCGGTAGTCTACCAGTACCACATCATAATTATACCTGTAAAAATCTCTGGCGTACCGGGCCCACCCTTTGATGCTTCTGGAATTACCGTGGAAATATAATATCAGGCCTTTCGGGTGAGGGCGGTAAAAATGGAGGCCATTGATTCGTACACCTGCATCCACATCGAAATTCAATTCCCGGAAAGGGATGTTGAATTCAAATTTAAAATCAGGGTCTAATTTTTCAGGTTTGAAAATAAACAGGTCTTGTAGAAAATAAACAGCGAGCGACAGCACTAAGATTCCTCCGAATATATACAAGATGATGCCCGTCAATATGGAAGTTTACTGTAAAATAAATAACTCCCGGCACAATTGGAAGGAAGAAGGTGGGCACATCCGATGGTGGCAATAGAAGGAGGTGCTGCACCTAAGCTAAAGCTCCATAGCAGTCAAAGATTTTCTTTTGGTCTTGGAAACACGTATTACCTGATCGATAAAATTTTAAGCATTCATTAATCAATACAAAAGTTACCTTTAAATATGTAAAGATTTGCACCTTATGCGATTTTATAAAAAACTAGTCATTTTTGCTTTGGCCCTCCCGATTGCGCCCTGTTTTGCCCAGCGGATCGTATATTCTGAACCTGAAAGAGATGATTCAAGACGCATGAATTTTGAGATCGTGGGGAAGGTGTCAGGTAATTTTTTGGTCTATAAAAATAACCGTAACAAGAATTATATAGCGATTTATAATGCAGAGATGGAACAGATCGGGAAAGAGGAGTTGAGCTATATTCCAGATGACCGCCTGATCAATGTTGATTTTTTCCCCTATACGGATTTCAGTTATATGATCTTTCAGTTTCAGAAAAGGAACGTGATCTATTGTAACGCTGTGAAGCTGGATGGGAATGGTAAAAAAATTAGCGATATTATTACTGTGGACACTTCCCATATCGGTTTCAGTGCCAGCAATAAAATTTATTCTACTATCAGTAGTGAAGATAAATCTCACCTGATGGTCTATAAAATCAATTCAAGAAACAGGTCCAAATTTATTGTTACCACCATTCTGCTGGATAATAAACTGACCACCCAGAAAAGGACAAAGTTCATCATGGCTATGGATGAACATGATGATTACCTCAATGAATTCAATCTTGATAATGAAGGGGATCTGGTTTTTGCAAGGATCCACCGAAACAATAATGAAACGATTGTAAGTACCAGTTTATTCTGGAAAAGTTCACTGTCGGATTCATTGCTCAATATAGAAATTCCGCAAAAAGACCTTTTACTGGATGAGATCCACATCAAAGTTGATAATCCTAATAAAAGGTATTTCCTCTCTTCCTTTTACTATAAACAAAAAAGAGGTAATGTGGAAGGATTTTATTTTTATGTGTGGGATAAGTTAACAAAGATGCCGGTGATGCAAAATTCCGTGTTGCTTAAAGACGAGCTGCGCAAGGAGGCACGAGGAGATGCCAACCTGAAGATGGCTTTTAATGATTATTTTATCCGCAACATAATCGTAAAAAAAGATGGGGGATTCATCATCAATGCCGAATCCTATTATACCACATCACGCCTGGGTAATTTCAACCGTTGGAATTATCTGTATGGCATGCCGTATAATTCTTTTGACTATTATACCACTTATTCTCCTATGTCAAGTACCTGGTGGTGGCGCAACAGATACGATAATTCGCAATCGGTACGCCACCATGCCGACAATGTAACCATACTTTCTTTCGACAAAACAGGAACACTGCAATGGAGTAATGTCATCCACAAAGAACAGTTTGATGATGAAGGTGATGACAGGATTTCGTTTCAGCTGGCCAATACAGGCAGCCAGATCCACTATATTTTCAATATGGATGAAAAACGCACCCTGTTACTGAATGATTTCATGCTCTTTCCTGATGGAAGGATCACGCACAATCCAACATTGAAGAATCTGGACAAAGGATATGAATTTTTACCCAAATATGGGAAACAAGTTAGCGGCTTGCAATTGATCCTTCCCTGTTATTACAGGAATTACATTTGCTTTGCAAAAATCGAATTTAATCAATAGCATTGCTGTGTGATTGCACTTTTCAAACAAAAATCTCCCGGTAACATTGCGGTGCTTTTTATTTTCGGTTTACTCCTAAAGTTGCCCGTATTCCTGTATCCTAAAGCGATAGTGGCCACAAGGAATGACGGCAGGCTTTACCAGTGGCTCATCTCCATCCTGGCGCAGGACAGCAATGTGATGTATTCCATCCTAGCTTATTTGTTATTGTTTGTTCAAAGCCTCATGGTCAATTATATGGTGAATGAATTCAAGCTGATTGCAAAACAGAACTACCTCCCAGGTATGGCTTTTATGCTGATCACTTCCCTGCTGCCAGAATGGAATTATTTTTCTGCACCCATGCTGGCCAATACTTTTATCATAGGCATGTTCATTTACCTTTTCAGTTTGTACAACGCCTCCAACGCCAAAGCCCAGGTGTTCAATATTGGCCTTATAGCCGGTATCAGTTCTTATATTTATTTTCCTTCAGTGGCTTTTTTAATTTGTATCCTTTTGGGATTGATGATTCTGAAACCCTTTCGGTTGAATGAAATCGCCCTTTTCGTGATTGGATTTCTAACACCCTATTACTTTCATATTGCTTACTTGTATTTCATCGGAAAGCTGAGCTTTGACAACTTCATTCCACACATTTCAATTACCGTACCCGATATTAAAAGTTCTATCTGGCTGGCGTTGAGCACTTCCCTTCTTACCATTCCTTTTTTAATGGGAGGATATTATGTACAGGTTCACCTTCGCAAAATGTTGATTCAGGTTCGAAAGAACTGGAGTGTCATCCTGCTTTATCTTTTGCTGGCTTTTTTTGTGCCTTTTATCAACAGTGATCTTTCATTTCACACCTGGATTTTATTGGCGGCTCCATTTGCAGCATTTCACGCCTTCGCCTATTTCTATGCCCCAGGCAGGCTGGTTGCACTGACCCTGTTTTTTATTACACTGGGTTACATTCTTTTTCAGCAGTATCGTACCCCGGCCTGGCATTAATAGTCGGGGTGCAAAACAGCGCTACTAATTTCGACACTTTCTTACACGGTTTCCTCGTAGCCTTCATCATACTGTTGATGTTTAATTATCTTTGATCGAAAGGATGAATTATGAAATTTGGTGTGGTTGTTTTTCCCGGTTCCAATTGCGACCGCGACATTCATGATGCCCTGGTATATGATCTCAGGCAGAAGTGTACCATGCTTTGGCATCAGGATCATGACCTCACCGGATTTTCTACTGAAGACTGCATTGTTCTGCCAGGGGGTTTTTCCTATGGTGATTACCTTCGAACAGGAGCCATCGCACGTTTTAGTCCCATTATGCAGGCCGTAATTGAGTTTGCACAGGCTGGTGGTAAGGTTCTGGGAGTTTGTAATGGATTTCAGATCCTATGTGAATCACAATTGTTGCCAGGTGCTTTATTAAGAAATAACAACCAGCAGTATGTTTGTAAAAATGTCTTTGTGAAAGACCCTGATAGCTCGGTATTTAAAATTCCAATTGCCCACGGGGAAGGCCGTTATTACGCGGATGAGAAAACGCTGGATCAACTGGAACAGGGAGGGCAGGTTCTGTTGAGGTATTGCGACAGGGAGGGGCAGGTATCTGATGCTGCCAATCCTAATGGATCTGAAAGGAATATCGCTGGCATTTGTAACGAAGCGCGGAATGTTTTTGGTATGATGCCG
>JANLYU010000252.1:0-5397 GCA_031365785.1 Flavisolibacter sp.
CACAGATCAGTAAAATTTCCCTGGGTGTAAAAAGTTATTTCTCCGTCTGTAAGTCCTTTTAATAAGTCGAGCTTGTACTCATCGCTTTTTTCTGTAAAATATTTCAAGGCCTCATCTTTCCTGATCTCTTTGCGGACAAAGGAATTATTTTTCCTGGCCAGCTCCGCCATTTTTACTTCCAGTTCCCGTAGGTCATCTTCCGAAATGGAATATTCTCCCAGGTCCACATCATAATAAAAACCATTTTCCACAGGCGGACCTACCCAGAATTTTACACCGGGAAATTTACTTTCAATGGCTTCGGCCATTAGGTGGGCAGAAGAATGCCAGAATGTGCTCTTCCCATTACCATCTTCCCACTTCAATAAATTCAGCGTTGCATCCTGGTTGATCGGACGGTTAGCATCCCAAACCTTTCCATTTACATCAGCAGCAAGAACTTTTTTCGCCAACCCCTCTGAAATGGATACAGCCACTTCCAAAGCTGTTGTACCAGCGGTATACTCACGTATGGCTCCATCAGGCAAAGTAATTTTGATAGGTTGATTCATAAGAGCCGCAAAATTAACAAACAATTGCTACAGTCTTGGATTTCAAGAAATCTTAATAATTAATTTCACAGTCCATGAAATCAGTGGTAAAGAAAACGGTTGTCACCTACCTGTTGCCTTTTGTGCTTTTTCCATTTATATGTTTCAGCCAGGATATCACCGGCATCTGGAAAGGTTATTTCGTTACAGATGGCGGTCAGAATTACAAATTGGAGTTTCAGGTGGAACAAAATAAAAGCTTCACGGTAACCGGTGTTTCCTATTCCTATGGAAATAATATTGAATTCTATGGGAAGGCAACTATGTCTGGGCATTATTCTTTGCAGGATAAAAACTTACTGATCCAGGAGATCAGGACGGTAGAGGTTAAATCTCCTGGTGGAGGTACTTGCATCATGAATTATCGCCTTGCCTATTCCAGGTCGGGAAAGGAAGAATTCCTTGAAGGGACATATGTGGGCAAAAGAGAGGATCGAAACAATCCTAATAACAATGGGCAGTGGGGCGATTGCGGAGCTGGCAAATGTTACCTCCGGCGAGTTCAAAGCTCTGATTTTTATGTGGAGCCTTTTCTGCGCGATAAAGCGGAGCCTAAAAAAGATACTGTGAAAACGGTCTCGCCTATTAGTAAACCAACCGCGAAAATCCAGGACAAACAGGTGGCGAAGCCTGTTATAAAAACCAGTTCAAAACCATTTGCCAAAACGCCAACTTCCAGGCCCATTGCTGCCAACACCAAGCCTACAACAGTAAAAAAAGATACGGTTCGTAAAATCCCCGTTGAAACAAGCATTGCCAACTCACCAGTCAGTAAGCCAGAGGTCAGCCTGCCGGTTTCCACCAGGTCCAGGCAAAATGAACTCACACAGACTTTTATTGTCACCAATGAAGAGATCCATGTACGGCTCTATGATAATGGAGAAGTAGATGGAGACACTATATCAGTTTATCTGGATGGCAAAGCCCTAGTAACCAATAAGGGTTTGTCCACTGTTCCCATTAATCTTACTCTTAAACTTGATCCTTCCAATCCGGAACATACCCTGGTGATGGTAGCGGAGAATATGGGCAGGATTCCACCCAACACTTCACTGATGATTGTACAGGACGGCGATAAAAGATACCAGGCAAGTATTACCTCCACAGAACAAAAAAATGCTATGGTTCGTTTCCGGTATGAGAAAAAAACGGAAGGACCACTCAAATAATTTTTCCATTGTTCAGCATTTAATCTACTATTTTCCAATTGTGAAGCAGTTCCTGGTCATATTTTTCCTGATCTTATTTTTTCAGGTAAAATCCTATGCGCAGGAGTTAAATGGTATCTGGAAAGGAACCCTAACCCAGCAACCCGGAGGTTGTTTTCCTGTTTACAATGTGGAATTGCAAGTCAACATCAACAACAACCAGGTGGCAGGATTCTGTTATCATTATTCAGATCTTTCCAATTATGTAAAAAAAAATTATACGGGCCTGTATAATGCTGTTACCAAAACCATCAATATCCAGGAGCAAAAAGTGATGACGTTTCACATTCCTCTGGATTGCACCCCCTGCATTCGTTATTTTGCCCTGGCCTATAGTAAAACAGGAACTGAAGAATTGTTGAGTGGGGAGTGGGGAGGATTTGTCATGAATGGAAGCGTAGCCTGTACACCAGGAAAGATTTCATTGCACCGAATCATTGAATCCGAATTCAATCATATCCAGGAGATCAAGGTGGACACAGGTATCCTGCGTCTCGATTTTTACGACAATGCAGAAATTGACGGAGATTCCATTACTGTTACTGTTAACAACACCACCAAAGTATCCCATCAGAGACTGGGTCTCAAACCCATTACGGTGTCGGTTAAAGTTGACCTTGAGCATCCCGAACAGGAGGTTACCATGATTGGTGAAAATTTGGGAAGCATTCCACCCAATACCGCTTTGCTTATTGTTACAGCAGGGAATAAACGGTACCAGCTCTTTCTGGCTTCCAATGGAAAAAAGAACGCGCAGGTACGTTTTATTTATGAAAAGCCCTTACCGTAGGATTACAGATGCCAAGTGAATATTCTAACTTTTTAAAATTTAAAATTCCACGTCACCGATGGGAGCACCGGAAAGAGAGAAACCTGTCGCGCATTAATTTTCTGTGTACCATTATTAGGATCTCCGGTCTGATCGAAATAAATAAAGTAAGGATTCATGCGGCTGTATACATTATAGATGCTGAATACCCAGGTGCCAACGCGGTGTTTACCTTTTCTGGGCTGGGGGGTTAAAGTAGCTGAAAGGTCTGTTCTGTGATAAGGTGCCAGCCTGTATTGGTTGATATGACTGTACTCCTGGGTCAATACCCCACTGATCAAATAAAATCTTTCCGGAAGAGAAGTCGCATTTCCAGTACCATAGACAAAAACGGCACCGAATTTCCATTTTTTATTCAGCTCCAGGGTACCCACCACGGAAAGGTCATGCCTGCGGTCGTATTTGGTAGGATATTTCTTACCCTCATTAAGATCTGGAAATTTGCGCCATGTCCATGAAAGCGTATAACCGATCCATCCGGTAAATTTCCCCCTGGCTTTATTGATAAAAATTTCAGTTCCGTAACTCCAGCCTTTACCAAATACAAAATCTTCTTCTGGATCGACCAAAGAAGGCGTATATCCTTCCTTGTATTCGATCTGGTTTCTCATGTCTTTGTAATACCATTCCACTGATGTTTCATAAGTATTGTTTGAAAAATTTTTAAAGATGCCGGCTGCGTACTGCCAGCTGATTTGCGGTTTGACCCTGAAAGTGCTGGGCACCCATAGGTCGGTGGGAAGTGTGGTGCCTGCATTGCTCACCAGGTGAATATATTGCAGGTTTCGGGTGACTGACACCTTCAGGGACGTTGTTGAAGTAGCAGCATACCGCAATGTAGCGCGGGGTTCCAGGCCATGATAATTCTTGATCTTCTCCCAACCTGAATAAATGGTGCTGTCCAGTTTATTTTGATTGATGTCTCTCACGTATTTGGTATAAGGCCCTATTTGAGTAAAGCTTGACCAGCGCACACCATAATTCAACCTGAATTTTTTACTCCATTCCCAGTCATCCTGAATGTACAATGCGTTTTCCAGCGCCAGTTTACTCCCCTCCGACACCGGTTGAAATACTACTGAATCCTGCCGCCCTGAGGTTACATTGGGAATAAATTTATGGTACGTGAGGAGGGCTCCAAATTTAATCACGTGCTTACCCGATGGATAATAGTCAAAGTCCATTTTGGCATTGCCATCCCTGATACCCGAGGAAAGCTTGATATCGAAATTGTTTTGTGCCGCTTCAAAACTGAAATGATAATCATTGTACACAAGTGTGGTATTGGCAAACAATTTCCTGTTAAAAACATGGTTCCACCGTAGTGTGGCCGTGGAATTTCCCCATGGAATGTTGGCCCTGAATGAAAGTTGCTTGTTGGAGAAGCTAAATACATCTCTCCCGAAATATCCACTGAGGTACAATCGATCTTTTTCTGAAAACCTGTAATTAACTTTTGCATTCAGGTCATAAAAATAATAGCCTGATCCCTGAAAATTGCTTGTTTTTTTAATGAATGGTTTTACCAAAGCGTCAATGTAGGTTCTACGTGCTGAAATGATAAAAGAAGCTTTATCTTTTAATACAGGTCCCTGCACAGAAAGCCTGGAAGCAATTAAACCGATTCCTCCTTCAGTCTGGAACTTATTGGCATTACCATCCTTCATGGACACATCCAGAACGGAAGAAAGCCGGCCACCATACTGAGCCGGGATACCACCCTTAATCAGCGTAACATTCCTGATCGCATCCGCATTGAAAATGGAAAAAAAACCAAACAGGTGTCCAGTATTATATACCACGGCATCATCCAGTAGAATGAGGTTCTGGTCCGGACCTCCTCCTCTGACATAAAAACCTGCATTGCCTTCTCCGGCATTCCGCACGCCCGGCAATAACTGAATCGTTTTCAGGATGTCCACCTCCCCCAGAAATGAGGGGATATTTTTAATCTGGTTAATAGAAAGATCAATCCGTCCCATTTCAGCCTTCCTGATATTGGCATCCCTTCTTTTACTGTATATGACTACTTCATTCAATGATTCAGATTTAGGGAGCAGGTAATAATTCAAACTGATATCATGTTCCAGATGGATGGAAACAACCTGGGAGATGTAGGATACATGAGACACCAAAATATCATACGATCCTGCAGGCAGGGTAAGCGAATAAAATCCATATGAATTGCTCACGACCGACCTGCCATTAACTGAAATAGTGGCCCCAATCACCAATTCACCGCTGGTAGTGTCTTTTACATAACCATTGATCGTATATTTTTCCTGACAGAGCCCAGGAACAGTAAGAATAAAATGGATGCTGAATAAAAGAAAAATTCCGACCCTGCTTTTGATCATGGTACAAAGTTGATGCTGTCTTTGGTTTCCCCGCATCCCAGCATGCCTCTGTGATACATGGGATGATGCAGGCCCATATAAGGATTGCGGATTTCATTTTTGGTGCTCATCCAATATCCTGTATCCACGTCATGGAAAGCCATTGGGCAAAAATGCAGGTAAATTTTCTGGTTTTGATATTGGATGGAATCAAGGTAATTGTAAACCGCTTTGGTCAACTGGTCATAGGCATGACGTTTTGCTTCCCATGAATTATTCCCGGATAAAGTTTTCATGATACTGCCATTTGTAGTGGCAGCCAGTTGTTTTGATTGTTGCGCAAAAATGAGATATCCGCTGTCTTTTTTTGATAACGCATTCAATTGAGAACTCAACAAGGCAGTCTTCACGGCCAGGGAAACAGAATCCCAATT
>JANLYU010000278.1:0-3924 GCA_031365785.1 Flavisolibacter sp.
ATTCTTTTTTCAGTTCATTCAACAGGTTCAGTACCTGTTGAATGAACTGAAAAAAGAATTGGGCTTGACCATGCTATTTATCTCACACGACCTGTCTGTAGTGCGGTATATGTGCGACCGTATTTTGGTGATGCAAAAGGGCCGGATTGTGGAAAGCGGTACGGCTGAAAACATGTATAATCATCCCCAACATCCTTACACTCAGCAACTCTTGAACGCCGTACCTAAAATTTGAAATGAATATCCAAATCTTTAAACATGTAGTCCATTTTTCATGCAATTCGTCACTGCATGCGCCTGCTAATTTCTAGAAAAGTCAATGATATCCCTGCCTTCTTCAGCATAAAAGTGAGAGGCGCTATTCCTCTTGGAGTACATCAGCTTCTTCAATGCAGTCCTCAATTGGCTCGATAAGGCTTCCTCAGAATCGATTTTTTTATTCGTTATTTCTGTAAAATCAAACTGATTGTCTTGTGGATCCTCAGCATTCAATTCGAACTCCTTGGGGTCATTAGTCACCATGCCTACGGTAGCCAGTTTCCAGGAATTTTCTTCTTTCTTTTGTTTATACCTGAAAAAATAAATCCAACCGTTTCTACCATTTTGGGCAACGGGCAGCCTGTCGATATACTGCACGGAATCCGGTTGTCCGTTACCGCTAGCTACCGACAGCAATTTACTTTTAGCCAGTTCAGATTTTATAAAATAAGCTTCTGGAAAAAGTATCTTCCTGTTCATCCGCCTGAGATCGGTATACAAAGAATAGAGATATTCGTTCTTCTTTGCAAAAAAGGGGATCATCGTATCCGGAATCGGTTTATTATTTCTCAATAATAGGAGGATAGTGTTGTATTTCAGACGAAGATCATGGCTTTCCAGTAAGTGGTTGATGAGTGTCGGTACAGAAGAATTTTTTTCCCAGAAAGGAACCAGCAGGTGAGTGTATAATTCGAGTTGTTGATTGCCTTGGTCCAATCGGTCACTGGAACTTACATCGTCGTCGTCTTCTTCTTTTTGAGCGGCTTCGATGGATTCATTTTTTTCCCTGATAAACTGTTTCTTCATTTCCTGTCTTGCTTCCGTTAAAAATCTGGGGAGATAAGTAGAGTAGTCATTCCAATGTATCAGGTTACTATCAACCAAACGTGCCGCCAGGTTCATCAGGGGCAGCTCATAATCATGAATGTTTATCAAAGGCAGCAGTTCCCTGAAAACAGAAGCTGTTAATGATAGTGAATCTGAAAGCTCATCCAGAAAAAAAGCATTTCCGCTGTCATCTGATGTATTATTATGGGCCTGCTGGAAAGGTATGATCAAGTTGTTGGCCATTTTATTAGGATGCTCTGCATTGTCCAGACCAAGAACCGGAGGATCAGCCAGCATGATTTCTTTGAATAACTTGTATGAATAAGATGTTTTCTGATGCAATAGCGCTTTGAGGGCGATGTATTGTAATTCAAGGGTATCCCCCGCGGCATTATAAACTTCTTTCAAATAATCGGAGGACGTATTGGAGGTGACTGAAGCCAATTGCCAGAGAAAATCTTTTTTAACCGTCAGGTATTTATTTTCTTTCCAGCTGAGCGCTTGAATGCACTGCTTCAGCTGAGTAAAGTCGGCATCATTAAATGTTACGGAATTAACATTCTTCACTGCCCTTTTATGCAGCATAGTATCCTGGCTGAAAAAGTCTGAGAAAAAAAGATTTGTCTTTTTTAAGGACGGATCGCCTCCGTTAATGGTATCAGTGGGTAAAAAGGTGGCAAAAAAGTTTTGAACAAAAAGGCTTTCTCCTGAGGCCGTGTCTCCTTCTGTTTCAATACGGAAGCTAACTCCATCTTTTGAAAAAAATTTCCCTTTTACGTACCTGCTGCTCCCTTCGTGACCAAGGATATATTCAAAAACCTTCAATTTATTGGGAAGCTCATATTTCTTACGAAAGCGGTAGTCCCATTTAAACCTGTCCGTAATGAAATGAGCAGAATCTTTTTCAGAAGCAGCTGCAGCATCGTTAAAATAATAACGCGAAGGCTTACTGAATGAAATATATATTTTCTCCCCTGTTGAATCACAGGCAACCATTTTTTCTTTGAAGAGATCATGTTCTTCTAAAAAAACATCTTCCCTGTCCCCATCATTGCGGTACATATTTTCAGGTACCATGGATTTCTTTTTTGTCCTTTCTATAATTACCGGGGACCTGACCGTATAATAAAAGTTAGAATCTGTCTGAAAAATCGGAATCTCATACAGCAAGGGCTTGAGCTCAAATGAATGCAGGAAAGCATGCATGTTGGGTTGGTCTTTTTTTGCATGTGCTACCACAGTATAATAATGTGTTCCCTGAATGAGAAACCTTACCAGCGCTACAGATCCATCCTTATATTGATAGGTAGCATCCAGAAAGGAATGTCCTTGCTGAAATCCTTGTTTCCTGCTGACCTGCTTATCGATGAAATCAGACGAAGTAAAGCTTTCATCCATCAGGTTCAGGTCGAAAGAATCCTCTTCCACAAAGTCATAATTATCAATGTCGGTGCGGATGATTTCAAACCCGGTTTGAGTAACGGGATCTGTAGCTGCATAATGCCAGTTACCATCATGCGTGATCACTGGATCGTGAGGGAATTCTGCTTCGAACCCACCAAAGTGAGGGCTCCATTTTTTCCATTTATACTTTGGCGCCTTAAAACTGATACTACTGAAGAATTGGGTGGCTTCTTTCCCTTCCTTTACATATTCTGCATTGCCGCTCATCTTGAACAGAATGACCTCAAAGGGTGTAACAAAAATATTATAACGTTGATAATCGCCCCTGCGCGTTTTATTCAACACTTCGTAGCCTTTATATCCGTTCCTTTCAATTGGATATTTGGTCAATATTTTTCCCGGTACATTTTCATAAATCACACTGTCAATCTTCTGAAGTACTACCGCTTCGTTATGACCCCACAGAATGCTATTGGTGGGAATGCGCGTAACCATGTAATAACTGCCGTTGGTCATATCCGCAAACTGGAGTTGCACTGGCGCACCAGAGGTGCCGCTGAAATTATACAAACGACCGGGCATGTTCACGGTGAAAAAACCATCTTCGGAAGTTTGCCTGGTAAAGGGTACTGGTACCCTGATGCGTTCTATTTCATCTTTGTGCCTGCTGTCCCTTTCCGACATTTTTATCGGACGCAAATGGTATCCCTTCTTTCTGAGTATTTCAATGACCCCTCTTTGTCCGGGGAGGTGAGCAGCACCCACACCAACAAACAAAGTGGATTTAGACTGAAGAATGGAATCCATGGAGGCGGCCTGTATTTCGTTTCGCCTGTATAGAAATTTTTCATCAAACGCCGCTGACATGCTATTGATCTTATTGATGGTGTCAAGAAGGTCGAGGTTACCAGTGCGGTAGGCGTCTTCCATATTGGAAAATGAAAATTCGCGGTCGAATTCAAAATTTCTTTGTTTTTTTTCTTTCTCTTTCGATGCATCCGCGTAAGCTTCTTTCATCAGTTGCATGCTCTGGTCGAAGTTTTCCACGCCCACTACTTTTTTACCCCATTTTTTTCCAGTCTGGTAAATGTGCAGGTCTAAATAGGTATCCTCTTCAAAATCACTCGACTTCTCCGAGTAGCTGCGATATAAAAAATTATTGATGATGGAAGGATTGTTGTACAATGCCATTTCTATCATCTTTTCATAAGGTGGCACCTGAAGCGAAGCCATCGTTAGATAATCATTGGGAGAGGATAGTCCGTTTCTCCACTTGAATAAATTGGCGTAAGAAGACTGTGACTCCAGGTCGTACTTGGAAAAATCCTCCTGCCAGGTACCCATATTGGTTTCTAGGGCTACCACATCGGCATGTTGAAGTCCCAGGTAAAAAGAGTCTGATAAATGAAAAACCATTTTACTGCTCACATGCAT
>JANLYU010000289.1:0-4589 GCA_031365785.1 Flavisolibacter sp.
ACGTGGACGGCCGTATACGATAACGCTGGGGTGCAGAAACCAGACAGCGCTCGAAAAAAACCTGTGGGATCCATTGGAAAAGTAACGTACCCCTTTGAACCATTTGGCTGGACAGAAGACCAGTCGCCGAAGCAGGAAACGATCCTTATTAAAAATGCAACGGTTTGGACGAATGAAAAGGAAGGGGTATTGCAAAATACTGATGTGCTGATCAAAAATGGAAAGATCGCGGCTGTGGGTAAAAATCTTTCGGATGCGAGCGCACGCGTGATTGATGGCACCGGCAGGCATGTAACCCCCGGAATTATTGACGAGCATTCTCACATTGCAGCCGCTTCGATCAATGAAGGAGGACAAAGTGTTACTTCAGAAGTACGCATCGCCGATAACCTCAACCCCGATGACATCAATATTTACAGACAACTGAGCGGGGGTGTCACTACCTCACATATATTACATGGTTCTGCCAATGTTATTGGCGGCCAAACCCAATTGATCAAGCTGCGCTGGGGAGCCAATGATGAAGAACTTAAATTCAAAGGCTGGCCGGGACAAATAAAATTTGCATTGGGTGAAAATGTTAAACGGTCTTTCTATTCTGTTGCGAATGGTTCCAACAATAACCGGTTCCCTGATACACGCATGGGCGTAGAACAGGTGCTGGTAGATGCTTTTACCAGGGCAAAGGATTATAAAAAAGCATGGGCGGATTACAATGGATCAAAGGATAAAAAAAGCATTTCGGCACCACGCCGTGACCTGGAACTCGATGCGCTGGTAGAGGTGCTGGATAATAAAAGGTTTATCACTTGTCATTCATATGTTCAAAGCGAGATTACCACAGCCATGGATGTAGCTGACAGAATGGGATATCACTACAACACTTTTACGCATATACTGGAGGGTTATAAGGTCGCCGACAAAATGAAAGCCCATGGAGCCAATGCTTCCACATTTTCCGACTGGTGGGCATACAAGGTGGAAGTACAGGATGCCATTCCATACAATGCTGCCATCATGCAAAAGGTAGGCTTGAATGTAGCCATCAATTCAGATGATGCGGAAATGGCCAGAAGGCTGAATCAGGAAGCTGGTAAAATTATAAAATATGGCGGAGTTACTGAAGAGGAAGCACTAAAAATGGTGACGCTGAATCCAGCCAAGATGTTACATGTTGAAGACAAGGTCGGCAGTCTGAAAGCAGGAAAGGATGGTGATGTGGTGGTATGGAGTGATCATCCGCTCAGCATCTATGCCAAATCTTTATATACAATTGTAGATGGTACCATTTATTTTGACCGCGAAAAAGACAGCCAGATGCAAAACCTGGTGGATGCAGAAAGAAACCGGCTTATAAAAAAAATGACGGCTGAAAAACGCAGCGGTGTACCGGTACAACCAGCACAGCCAAGTTACCGTTATATGAATACATGCTCCGACCATTACCACAGCCATGGCTTGCTGGTAATTGACGGCGATGATTTTGAACAATAATGTAACACATGCCTCTGCAAGAAGAGTAATTGACATAAACATTTAACATGAAAAAAATTATTATAGCATTTTTGGTCACTTTACCTTGTTTAAAAATTGCCGCGCAGGAAACAGTTTATCCTGCACCCAAGCAGGCGGTTCCCACCGTCATTACCAATGCTACGGTACATGTTGGCAACGGTCAGGTGCTGGAAAAGGCTACCATCGTTATGATGAACGGAAAAATATCAGCAGTTGGTACCAATGTTACTATACCACCCGGTGCACAGGTGATCAATGCAGAAGGGAAACAGGTTTACCCAGGTCTCATATTAGCTTCCTCTAATCTTGGTTTGGTGGAAATTAATTCTGTACGTGCGTCTAGCGATGTACGTGAGATCGGTGAAATGAATCCGAACGTACGTGCTATAGTAGCTTATAACACGGATTCCAAAATAATCAACACGCTTCGTTCCAATGGTATACTGTTGGCCAATATTGTTCCGGAAGGAGGACTGCTGAGTGGTTCCTCCTCGGTGGTGCAGCTGGATGCGTGGAACCTGGAAGATGCTGCTTATAAAACCGATGCAGGCATTCATTTTAATATGCCTTCGTTGATGCCACGGCCCAGGGGTTTTGGATTGGGTGGTGGTGGGCTTGGCGCTCCCGCGCAGCCCCCTGCTGATCCTGTGAAAGAAGGTTTGGAACAGGTAGACAGGATCAAAACTTTTTTCAATGAAGCAAAAGCCTATAATGCCTCTGCTTCACATGAAGAAACCAACCTGAAATTCGCTGCCGTGAAAGGATTGTTTGACAAATCGCAGAAGCTTTATGTGCATGCCAATACCGTGAAACAAATGCTGGTAGCACTTGATTTTGTAAGGGAGTTCGGTATGGATATGGTTATTGTCGGAGGAAGTGACAGCTGGCAGATTGCTGACCTGCTGAAGCAAAATAATGTTTCCGTCATTTTAAACCAGCCTCACAGCCTTCCCACCCTTGACGATGATGATGTAGACCAACCTTATAAAACACCTGCGCAATTGCAAAAGGCAGGCGTAAGTTTTGTCATCAATGATGAAGATGGTCAAACACGGGGCCGCAACCTTATGTTCAACGCTGGTACAGCAGTAACTTATGGCCTGACAAAAGAGCAAGCTTTGCAATCTATCACCCTCAATGCAGCCAAAGCGCTGGGCGTGGAGAAACAAACAGGAAGTATTGAAGTAGGAAAAGATGCCAACATCATCATCAGCGAAGGAGATATTCTTGATATGAAATCCAGTCAGGTGACCTATGCATTTATACAAGGCCGCAATATCAACCTTGACGACAAACAAAAACAGCTCAATGAAAGATACCTGCGCAAGTATGGACTGAAACAGTTTTAAAGAATCGTTAGCACCTTTGGGTAACTATGGCTGCTAACTTTCTTTTCCGTGACAGTTTTTGAATTTTTTACCACTACCACAGGGACAGGGATCATTTCTTCCAATTTTGGGACCTACTTTTACAGGTTCCTGCTTGACAGCAGTTCCACCTGAGGGATCATAATAATCTTTTTCATTGGCTGCGTAATCATCACCAGCAGCATCAACTGCTTCCTTGTTAGCTTTCATCTTACTCATGTCCGTTTTCTGCTGCCTGCCTTCACGCAAATTAGGAGTTTGTGATTCCTGAACAGGAAGATTAGCATGGCAAAGAAATGATACGATCTCACGGTTCACTTCACTGCTCATTCTTTTGAAGAGGGTATAAGCCTCCACTTTATAAATAACGAGTGGATCTTTTTGTTCGAGGTAAACAGTCTGAACACTTTGTTTCAGATCATCCATGGCACGAAGGTGTTCTTTCCATGCATCATCAATAATGGCCAGCGTAATATTGCGCTCCATGGCATTGCATAATTCCTGACCATCCGTACCCAGTGTTTTATCCAGATTGGTCAGCACATTGATCCCCTTTCTGCCATCACTGAAAGGAACCACCACGTTTTCGATGTGACCTCCCTGTGTCTGCCGGATATTTTTAAATACCGGGACTGCCGCTTTCCTTACAATTTCCTTATGTTGCTGGTAGTTTTCAATGGCTTCAGCATATAACTGGTCGGCCAGGGAATTGATGTCTTTTTTCTTGAAGTCTTCCGCGTCAATTTTGGTATCTAGTCCGAAGGTTACAATACAATCCAGTTTGAAACCTTCATAATTTTCCTGTTCCCGCTGCGAAGCAAGGAGTTCCTCTGCGGTCACTGAAAATGCATTATCAATATCAAGTGCCAGCCTTTCACCGAATAGGGCGTGGTTACGTCTGTCGTAAACGGCATTTCGCTGTTTGTTCATCACGTCATCATATTCAAGTAACCTTTTGCGAATACCGAAGTTATTTTCTTCTACTTTTTTCTGGGCCCTTTCGATTGACTTCGTGATCATGCTGTGCTGGATCACCTCACCCTCCTTATAGCCAAACTTATCCATCAATCCTGCTATCCTTTCACTTCCAAACATGCGCATCAGGTCGTCTTCCAGTGATACATAAAACTGAGAAGTACCTGGATCACCCTGCCTTCCAGCCCGTCCACGTAACTGTCTGTCTACCCTCCTTGATTCATGACGTTCTGTTCCGATAATCGCAAGACCACCTGCATCTTTTACCCCAGGTCCCAGTTTGATATCAGTTCCCCTGCCGGCCATATTCGTAGCGATTGTAATAGCGCCAGCCAGACCTGCCTCTGCCACGACCTGTGCTTCGCGCGCATGTTGTTTGGCATTTAAAACATTATGAGGGATTTTTTTACCAGACAGCATGCGGCTTAATAATTCGCTCACTTCCACGGAGGTGGTGCCTACCAGCACCGGCCTTCCAGCATTGCGTAAAGCTTCAATTTCATCGATTACAGCACCGAATTTTTCCTTCCTGGTTTTGTATACAAGATCTTGCTGGTCCTGCCTGATCATCGATACATTGGTTGGGATGGCAATGACATCCAATTTATAAATACTCCACAACTCTGCTGCTTCAGTTTCCGCAGTTCCGGTCATGCCTGCCAGTTTGTGGTACATCCTAAAATAATTCTGAAGCGTCACGGTGGCATAGGTTTGGGTGGCCGCTTCGATTTT
>JANLYU010000077.1:0-16704 GCA_031365785.1 Flavisolibacter sp.
TCAATACCGGCATTGTCAGCCAGTTTAGATGCCTGTAATGAAGGGCGGACATTGAAAGCAATAACGATGGCATCAGATGCTTCAGCTAACACAATATCACTTTCATTGATCTGGCCAACACCTTTATGAATTACACTTACAAGAATTTCCGGTGTAGAAAGTTTTTGTAATGAATCACTCAATGCTTCTACTGATCCATCTACGTCACCTTTGATGATAACTTTCAATTCTTTGAAACTTCCGAGTGCCAAACGACGACCAATTTCATCGAGGGTAATGTGTTTTTTAGCCCGCATTCCCTGCTCGCGAAGGATTTGCGCCCGCCTATTGGCGATCTCTTTGGCTTCGGCTTCATCTTCATACACCCGGAAGGTTTCTCCAGCCTGAGGTGCACCATTCAGTCCAAGGATCAGCACCGGTGTGGATGGCGGCGCTTCCTTCACGCGTTTATTCCTTTCATTCATCATGGCTTTTACGCGTCCAAAGTGTTGTCCGCTTACCACAAGGTCACCGGATTTGAGAGTGCCGTTTTGCACCAGCACCGTTGCCACATATCCCCGGCCTTTATCGAGCGTCGCTTCTATAATTGTACCATTAGCTTCTCTTTCCGGATTGGCTTTCAGGTCAAGCAGTTCTGATTCGAGTAGTATTTTTTCCAGCAACAGGTCTATGTTCAAACCCTGCTTGGCGCTGATCTCCTGGCTCTGAAACTTTCCGCCCCATGATTCCACCAACAAATTCATTTGCGCCAGCTGCTCATAGATCTTTTGCGGGTTGGCGCCATCCTTGTCAATCTTATTCACTGCAAAGATCATGGGTACCTGGGCCGCCTGCGCGTGACTGATCGCTTCCCGTGTCTGTGGCATGATGGCGTCATCTGCGGCGATCACGATCACGGCAATATCAGTTACCTTGGCACCACGGGCACGCATAGCCGTAAATGCTTCGTGACCTGGCGTATCAAGGAAAGTAATGTCTTTTCCAATAGGCAGGTTCACCTGGTAAGCGCCAATGTGCTGCGTGATACCACCTGCTTCTCCGGCCACCACCGTGGCATTACGGATATAATCCAGCAAAGATGTTTTACCATGGTCCACGTGGCCCATGATGGTCACGATGGGAGAACGGAACCTGAGGTCTTCCTCGTTGTCGGTTTCATCCTCTTCATCCATTTCCATCGGCTTTTCCATGTCAATGAACTCTACATCAAAACCAAACTCACTTGATACGAGTTCAATCACTTCCGCATCCAGGCGCTGGTTAATAGAAACCATGATGCCCAGGCTCATACACTTACCAATTACTTCTGCAAAACTCACGTCCATCAGGCTGGCCAGCTCACTGACACTAATGAATTCCGTAACCTGGAGTTTGTTGTCTTCCACACCTTCCATTGCTTCAGCGGCTTCATTGCGCCGTTCACGACGGAGTTTTTTTACACTTTTCCCTTTGCCGCCACCGCCTGATAACTTGGCTTGTGTTTCCTGTATTTTTCTTTGAATTTCTTTTTCGTCGATCTGTTTGTCCTCGCCTCTTTTGGCAAATGCAGGTCGTGGTCCAGTACGTGCGGGGCCGCTGGTTCCAAACCTGTTGGCGCCGGTTTGCTGTCCACCTCTTCCACGATTTTCATTCCGTTGTACTCCAATCCTGCCGCCTCCACCCTGTCCGGTTCCTGGTTGACCTGCACGTTGTAATCCCTGCGGGCCGCTTCCTTCTTTTTTATCAATAGGAATCCGCTTGCGTTTGCGTTTCTCATCCTGTTTGGGACGCGTTTCACTATCTACGGGAAGATCAATTTTTCCAAGGATCCTGGGGCCTTCGATTTTATCCGCCCTGATATTTTCAATGAGTGGTTCTTCTTCAGGGAGCGGTTCTGCGATCGCCTCTATTGGAGTGGGTGCAGAGTCTACAGGTACTGGTACTGGTGCTTCCTCTTCCTTTTCTGATTTTTTAGTTTTCTTCGCGCCTTTTTTGGGTCTGGTCGACGAATCAATCGTGGAGAGGTCAATCTTATCCACCACTTTAGGCCCTTCTACCTCAGGAGCCTCCAGCTTCACTACGTCAGGATCTTTTTCCTTTTTGGACTTGGGTTTGGGTGGTGGTTCTGGTTCAGAAACAGGTATTTCCTGTACCGGTTCCGGAACCGGTGCTTCCTGAACAACAGGAGGGGGAGGTGCCGGCTCGGCTTTTTTTACCGTCTTTTTTTCTTCCTTGCGGAAGCTCAGGTCTTCTTCATCCTTTTTCTTCTTGGCTTCAGCTGAAGAACCCTTTGGCAGATCAATCTGAACACTTTTCTGCTTGGCCACCTTGTCGCTCTGGAACTCAGCCTGCAAAGCACGATACATGTCATCCGAAAGCTTTGCTGTCGGCTTTAATTCATCCTTATCAAATCCTTTGCCCACCAGGAAATTCACCAGCGTATCCTTGCCGATGTTGAATTCCTTTGCGGCTGCCATCAACCTCGGTGTTGTAATTGTTTCTGCCATTAATGCGATTTATAGTACAATTTTTTTAGTTAGTTTCTTATTCATTATCCATTGACCATGGTCCATGGTCTATTCCTTCTCAAATTCCGCTGTCAGTACCCGTCTCACTTCCGTGATGGTTTCTTTTTCCAGGTCAGTTCTGCGTTCCAGTTCTTCCGCTGTCAGTGCCAGTACGCTTCTTCCGGTGTCGCAACCTACACGTTTCAGTTCATCGATCACCCAACTTTCGATCTCATCGCTGAATTCTTCCAGGTCAATATCAAATTCCTCAACTTCTCCTTCGTTATCGCGGTACACATCCAGTTCAAAACCCGTAAGCTCACAGGCCAGCTTGATGTTGACACCACGCCTTCCGATGGCCAGTGACACCTGGTCGGGGCGCAGGTATACATTGGCATGCTTGGCTTCCTGGTCGAGTTCCATGGAGGTGATCTTGGAAGGCGTCAGCGAACGCTGAATCAGCAACTGGATGTTGTTGGTCCAGTTGATGACATCTATATTTTCATTTTTCAATTCTCTTACAATGCCATGAATGCGGCTCCCTTTCATTCCCACACAGGCGCCCACGGGATCAATACGGTCATCAAAGGATTCCACGGCTACCTTGGCTCTTTCGCCGGGTTCACGAACAATGCGTTTGATCACAATAAGGCCATCAAAGATTTCCGGTACTTCTATTTCCAGGAGTTTAGCCAGAAATTCAGGTGAAGTACGGGAAAGGATGATGACAGGCGTATTGTTTTTCATATCCACTTTTCTCACCACGGCGCGGATGCTTTCTCCTTTTTTGAAATAATCCTGCGGTATCTGTTCGCTTTTAGGAAGGATCAGTTCATTCCCTTCTTCATCAAGCAACAGGATTTCTTTTTTCCAAACCTGGTATACTTCCGCGTTGATGATCTCTCCCACCCTGTCCTGGTATTTTTTTGCCAGCACATTTTTTTTCAGGTCGGAAATACGGCTGGCAAGGGTTTGCTTGGCAGCCAGGATGGCGCGGCGTCCGAAGTCAACCAAATTTACTTCTTCATATAATTCTTCACCCACTTCGTAATCGGGTGAAATCTTCACGGCATTTTTATATTCAATTTCTTCCAGTGTATTGTACAGGTCATCATCTTCCACGATGGTTCTACGCCTGAATATTTCCAGGTCGCCTTTCTCTGCATTCACGATCACATCGAAGTTGTCGTCACTTCCGTATTTCTTACGCAACAATGTTTTAAAAACATCCTCCACAACACGCATCAGCGTAGGACGGTCAATGTTCTCGGCATCCTTGAATTCCTGGAATGCTTCCATGAGGTTGATACTTGCCATAACTTCATTTTTTAACTGCGAGCAGTGTGCTTGGGCTGCAAGCGTATAGCTGCTGGCCAGGGCGCGTTGCTCTTTAAAACTTTATTTGAATTTTTGTGCTTTTGATCTGGTCAAATGGTATTACTTCCTGTTTCGTTTCTTTCTTCTTTCCTTTTCCGGTTTCGGTTTCCAGGGTAATGAATTCGTCTGATACGCTGATCAAACGGCCTTCTTTTTTACCGGTATCTAAAAGCGTGATGTCAATGAACCTGCTGATGTTCTTTTTGTATTGCCGCAACAACTTCAACGGTTCATCCAGTCCCGGTGAAGACACTTCAAGTGAATAATTACCATCCGGATAAACGCCGCTTTCTTCCAGCTGCCGGTATAATTTCCGGTTGTATTCGATCAGTTGTCCAAGGTTCACACCTTCGTCGCCATCAATGAAGACTTTGATGTTATTGGTAGGCTTGATCCTTACTTCCACAAGGAAGTGCGAAGGGTGGCCTTCCAACAAATTGTTGATCCTATCTTCTAATGACTGGATTTGTGTTTCTGCCTGCATAAGTCAAAAGAAGAAGGGAACGTTTTCGTTCCCTTCCATCATTTCATTGCCATCCCAAAGGTAAGATAAACGTTAAATACATTCCAAATTAAGATTGAATCCCACCCGGGTGTACCTTTGAATGACCATGATTTTCAGGTTCATTTTCTTTGCCTTCCTGATTTACCTGGCTTATAAGCTGGTGTTTGAATTGATCATACCATTGTACCATACTACCCGGAAAATCAAAAAGGGGATCAGGGAGGTGCAGGAGCAAATGGGCCGGCAGAGTGCCCAGCCTCGCCAAAGCACTTCTGTAAAGCAGGAGGATACGGGAAAAGGCAAGCCCGGTGATTATATAGAATTTGAAGAAATTAAATAAAGCGCGGGATTTGCTATTTTTGGCCTCCCTGGACCCTTAGCTCATTCGGTTAGAGCAACAGACTCATAATCTGTGGGTGGTTGGTTCGATTCCAACAGGGTCCACATCACTCTTAATTTTATTTTGGTTCCCTGCCTGACTACGTCACGCAGGCAGGGATTCCAACAGGGTCCACCTTCGCCCTCCATATTCGCCTCAAGCAGTAACGGATTTATTTGCAGGCTTCTGCGGACGCAGTCCACAATTTTATTGTTCAACTTTAATTTAAGTTTATATCGCCCGCCATATTCGCCTTAGTTTGGTGGCGGGATTTATTTGCGGGCTTCAGCGGACACAGTCCACAATTTTTTATTCAACTTTTACTGTACTGCTCCTACCCGCGAAGAGTTGGAGTTTTTTCTTTGCGGGTCTTGGTTGACACAGTCCACAATTTATTGCCCGACTTTTTGCTGGTAAGTTTAGATCACCGCCTGGTTGACCGCAGTTTTCTTTGGCTTCAAATGCATGATGAATTTTGAGCTGATTTAATTTAGCAGTAGTTTTCAATACTTATTGCGATGGTAATTTGTTGCTGCCTGCATTAGGAGGTGTAGTAAATACCATTAGAATGTACCTTGCTTAATTGAAAATAAGAGAATGACAAATTCTCCCTTTAACCTTTCATTAACCCATACAAAAATACATTTGCTTTCCTCAACCATCATTATGAGAAGAATTGTTGTTACTATTTTTGCTCTTGGCTTGTACAGTTTTGTTTTTGCTCAATCTGATTCCTCTTCCAGGAAAAAATTGGCGATGACCGCCGCGCAGGCCCGCTCCAATGACCATTTCATGATACAGCTGGGACATACCACCTGGACCGGCAAGCCAGACTCTATCCGCACCACCGGGTTTCCGCGCACCTTCAACATGTACGTGATGATGGACTTCCCTTTTAAAACCAATCCACACTGGAGCGTAGCTATCGGGCCCGGCATCGCCACCGATAATATGTATTTTCAAAAAACTTATGTGGGCATCAAGGATGCCACACCAACACTGCGCTTCAAAAATGTAACCGATACCAGTCATTTCAAAAAATACAAACTCGCCACCGCTTACCTGGAGGCACCTGTAGAATTAAGGTACCGCTTCAACCCAGGAGACGACAGGAGAAGTGTGAAGATTGCCATCGGCGCCAAGATCGGCACCCTGGTGAATGCCCACGTGAAAGGAAGGGATTTCGTGGACAAGAATGGCAGTTCCCTGTTGTCGTACACCCAAAAGGAAAACAGCAAAAAGTTTTTCAATAAGAACCGGTTGTCCCTGATGGCCCGCTTTGGTTATGGACATTACTCCATTTTCGCCACTTATGCGGTGACGCCACTTTTCAAGGAAGGCTTTGCAGCCACTATCAGACCTTTGACCATCGGACTGACATTGAGCGGACTTTAATTTATTATATTAACTTGTAGATGCGGTCCGCCTAAGGTGGACCGCTTTTAATTTCGAATCGTATGCTCGAAAAAAGAAACAAGATCAACGAAGAAGAAAGAGCCGTGCTGATAGGGGTGGTGCAAAAAGAACAACAGACAGAGCACGAGGTGCAGGATTATCTCACTGAACTGGCGTTCCTGGCAGAAACCGCCGGTGCCGTGGCAGTGAAAAAATTCATTCAGAAAATGGGACACCCCGACAGCAAAACTTTTGTTGGAAAAGGTAAGCTGGAAGAAATCAAAAAATATTGCGAAGGCAAGGACATCAACCTGCTGATCTTCGATGATGAACTGAGTGGAGCGCAGATCATGAATATCGAAAAAGTAGTGGAGGTAAAAACCATTGACAGGTCGGACCTGATCCTTGACATTTTTGCCCGGCGTGCCAAAACCGCACAGGCAAAAGCACAGGTGGAACTGGCGCAATACCAGTACATCCTGCCAAGACTTCGCGGTATGTGGAAACACCTGGAAAGATTAGGCGGTGGTATCGGAACCAGGGGCCCGGGTGAAACGGAAATCGAAACTGACCGTCGTATTGTGAGAGATAAAATATCACTGCTGCGCAAAAGACTGGCCGTAATCGACAAACAATCATTTACACAGCGCAAGGAACGTGGTGAATTCATTCGCGTAGCCCTGGTAGGTTATACCAATGTGGGCAAGTCGACCATCATGAACCTGCTTAGCAAAAGTGAAGTGCTGGCAGAAAATAAATTGTTCGCCACACTGGATACTACCACCCGCAAAATTGTATACGAAACCACACCATTTTTATTGAGCGATACGGTGGGCTTCATCCGTAAACTACCTCACCATCTGGTGGAGAGTTTCAAGAGTACCCTGGATGAAGTGCGGGAAGCTGATATTTTGCTGCACGTGGTAGACATCTCGCATCCCAATTATGAGGAGCAGCTGGGTGTGGTGAATAAAACCTTGCAGGAATTGAAGGCCTTCGATAAACCCATCATTACCATCTTCAATAAAATGGACCTGTACAACAGGCAAACTTTTGATGAATGGCTGGAAGAAGACACGAAGAAAGGTATCCTGGATGACCTGAAAGCCCGTTGGCAGGGTGAAACAAATGGCAATGCTTTATTTATTTCCGCATTGGAAAAAACCAATATCGAAGAGTTGAGAAAAACAATACTGGATAAAGTAAGAGAATTATACAGGATCAGGTATCCTTATAAAACAGAATTTTTGTATTGATCAATTGAGTTACTCAAGGTATTATTGAATATCTGGGCGGTAAGGCTTATGATTTGTTTTCCACTTTTTTCTTGATATAATTGGTCCCGTTTTTTGGGAGCAGAAAACCAGCTAAGTACCATAAGATGCAGGAACAGTATCAAGAAAAAAAGCCTGTCGGTAAGTAGTCTCCCTCTAAAGAAAAAAGTCTGGTCTGGTACGAGTCAACAGCTATTGACAAATACAAACTTCATCACATCTTTTTTTGCATGGCTTCCATTCTCATTTTTTAAAGCCCCTTTTTAAGCAGGATGGTAAGTCATCTTTTGATAACTGTCACAAGAAAAACTCTTCAAACAAATCAATTATATTTTACCGGATAATTGTGAAATTGATTGGTTTATGTAAAGAAGACTTACTTTTCAATGTTAACAAAAACTACCGTCATGTCTTCACGCCGCCACTTTTTAAAAAAACTGACAGGGCCCATCATCGCCATGCCCTTTCTAAAATCATGGAACCATTCTTTTGAAAATATTCAAGAGCCCGCGCAAGACACGCCCGTATTAAGGGTGGCCATCATGGGACTGGGAAGTTATGGAACCAGGGTGGCCGAAGCCATGCAAGGCTGTAAAAAAGCCAGACTGGTGGGTGCCATCAGCGGCACCCCTTCCAAACTGGCTGACTGGCAGGTAAAATATAATATCCCGGAAAAGAATTGTTACAACTACCATACGTTTGACCATATCCGGGATAATACAGACATCGACATTGTCTATGTGATCACGCCCAATGCGCTCCACCGCGAACAGGTGATCAGGGTAGCCAAAGCAGGCAAGCATGTGATCTGCGAAAAGCCCATGTCGGTCAATGCAAAGGATGGACAGGAAATGGTGGCCGCCTGCAAAAAAGCAGGGGTGCACCTGCTGGTAGGATACCGCATGCACTTTGAACCCAAAACGCTGGAGATCATTCGTCAGCGTAAACAGGGTGAGCTGGGAAAGATTTTATTCTTCCAGGGATTATCCGGTTTCAAAATCGGTGATCCCAATCAATGGCGACTGAATAAACAATTGTCTGGTGGAGGCTCCATGATGGACATTGGCATTTATTCGGTTAATGGTGCCCGTTATATGATAGGAGAAGAGCCCATATGGGTTACTGCGCAGGAAACAAAAAACGACAAACTAAAATTCAAACCCGGCATTGATGAAACCATACAGTTTCAATTGGGCTTTCCCGGCGGTGCAGTAGCTTCCTGTTTGTCGACTTACTCCATGAACAACCTGGACCGGTTTTTTTTAACCGGGGAAGATGGTTTCGCGGAATTATACCCTGCCACGAATTATGGTCCTATCAAGGGCCGTACCAGCAAGGGCGAGCTTACACAACCTCATGTTACGCATCAAACCGTTCAAATGGATGAAATGGCAGCCTTCATCATGGAAGGGAAACAACCCATGGTTCCTTCGGATGGCGTGGAAGCCGTAAAGGATTTGAAGATCATCGATGCCATTTACATGGCCTGCAAAAGTGGTAAAAAAATTCACCTGACCTAATCACCAACCTCATAGACATGGCCTGCAACATGAAATTGAAACATCTGCTTCCTGTGCTCCTGCTTTCTGTTTTGCCTGCCTGTAAGTCGGGCAGGATACCCGGTGCTGTAAAAAATAACAGCCAGTGGACAACGCTGTTCAATGGAAAGAATCTTGACCAATGGATCCCGAAAATTTCAGGACATCCGGCTGGTGAAAATTATAATAATACCTTTCGCGTGGAAAACGGCATCCTCAGTACCCGTTACGATCAGTACGCGCGGTTCAACAATACTTTTGGCGCTTTGTATTTCAATAAAAAATTTTACAATTACCGGTTGAAAGTGGAATACCGTTTTGTTGGAGATACTACACCCGGGGCACCTGCATGGGGCTTCCGCGATGGCGGCATTCAATATCATGGGCAGTCGCCCTCCGCCGTTGGATTGAACCAGCTCTTCCCGGTGTGCCTGGAATATAATATACTGGGCGGAAACGGAAAGGACGAGCGTCCCACCGGAGAAATTTGCGCCAACGGAATTTATGTATTCATCAACGGTAAAAGGAATACCACCTATTGCACCCCACCCATTGTTCACCGAACCTATCCCGGCGACCAGTGGGTGACGGCAGAAATCGAGGTTCACCATGGAACCATCAAACACTTTGTGAATGGCGAACAGGTGATGGAATTCAGTCAACCCCGCTACGATACCACGCATGCTATAGGAAAAACTTTGATCACCGGTGGAAGCGATGCAGTTTCCGGTGGATATATTTCTTTACAATCCAACAGTCATCCCATGGATTTCAGAAAAATCGAGATCATGGAATATGGAAAGTAAATCATTATGTTGAATGTTAAATGTTGAATGCTGGCTTAGCGATTCCATCACGCCTCCTTTGCGCAAATTGCGTTAATATTTCTTTCTCTATTGATTGATAACAATAGGTTATTTGATCCTGCTTCTTCTCACCATGAGTTCGCGCCATGTGGTTAAAATAATCCCCTCTGCCTGAATATATTTTTTTAGTTCAGGACTCATCATCGCACGCCAGTCGCCTTCTCGCGTTTGACCCGAACCCGATATGGAAGCGAATACTTCCGTGGGCCTGGTGCAGTGCATGATCACCATAGTGATGCCTGGTTGAAGGGATTTCAATGCACTGATATAATATTTTGTTTTTTCTTTCTGAATGTTATTGCTGGTGGGGTCAACACCTTTCGGCAGCGACCATCCATAAGATTCATTGTGCAGGTCGTCGAGCACAGGAAGGCCTGCATTCCACAACATCTTTCCAATGGCTCGCAGCTGTTGCTGGTCCATGGGAGTTTGTTTGGAGATGAGGGTATTGTGTCCGCCGGGAAACATCACCGGTATCTTGTAGTCCATTCCCAGTTTCAAATAGCGCTGCATAAAATCGGGGGTGGCAAACAAAGTGCCCATATGAGAATCCAGGTGCGTGGGTTGGAAACCCATGGTGAGTGCGCGTTCGAGTTGGGCTCTGATCTCCGCCTCCACTTCATCGCCGCTGGCGTGGGTGGTCACTTCTTTTACGCTGGGCCACAGGTCACCTTCACTATCAACCAGTCCGGGAACTTTTTGTTTGCCGCTCAAAGGTCCCCAGCGGTATTCCTTCCATTCTGAGGTAAGCGTCAGGTGAAGACCCGCGTCTGTTTCAGGATGTAATTTTAAAAAATGAACAAATGCCGGCACCCAGGGGCAGGGCATCATCACGCTGCAGGAAGTTGCTACACCTTTAGTCATTGCTGCTTCAGCGCCTTCATTGGAATCGAACGACATGCCCACATCATCCACATGAAGGATCACTACTTTTTTTCCTTTTGGATATCCCAGTCTTTCGGCATAGGTAGAATCGGATTGCGCCATCAACAGATGAACGCTGAATAAGCAGAGGACCCACAGGCAGGACTTCATGTTAAAAGTTTGAAGGAATGTACGCACTTAATTCTTCAGTCTTCAGCAGTTGGCAAATATTAATTCTTTGTAGCAGCGGGCAGAAAATGTTGTTCATACACACTTTGAGTGCCTTCGCGTAGTGGGATGGAGGCTTTCCATCCCAATGCAGACAATTTTGTTACATCCAGTAATTTGCGCGGGGTACCATCGGGTTGGGAGGAATCGAAAACACCTGCTGGCTAACTTATTCCAGGCTTCCGTGGTTATTGGCCTGTAAAAGGGTTTTCCTTGTTTCCAGCACCGACATCAGCAAGAGTGCTATCAAAAAAGCTGCTATTACAGTAACAATAATGTCATCGATATACAATGGCGGTACAATGATCAACCTGAAGCCAATAATAAAGGTGCTGATGGCTGAAATAAGAATCCAATAGGAAAGGGATACCTGGTTTCTTTTGTCAGGTGGAGAAAGGGGGATGTCCCATATTATTTTAATAAGGATCATGAGGCCCACAAATGAATTGATGTAGTTAAACACATCGTAGTTTTCTATCCTGAAATCATGCGCATTTACATGCAGGATGGCCACCGGGTTTTTTTGAATGAGCTGGTAATTACTATGAACAAAAAAATCCCATAACAGGTGGGAAGATGAACCGATCAGGATAGAAAAGATCACTACCCACCAGTTTTCTTTGGCATAAGCCGCCCAGTTGGTGTACCTGAATTTGGAAAATCTCCTGAAAAGAAACCTGGGCATGTTGTTGATTAGTGGATCCCGAATCACCAGGTGATATACCAAGGCCAGGAAGATGGAAAGGGGAAGATCGAACCAAAACAAGCCGGGCAGGGAATGGCTGAACTGACTTTCGCGCTTCGTCATTTTAAAAAAATATTCGAAATCAGGAGCAAGGCTGCCCATTACCAGCCCCGTAAGGGAAAAATACCGCTTATGGAGGTGGTAGATGGGTGCAATCAGCGCGGGGTGGGAAAATGTAAAAGGCATGTGTGTTGATCAGGATATTACCAGGTGGCTTAATCTATCAAAACTAATGTTATCGGGATAAATTCATAGATCAGGAAGGAAATAGGTAATTTATTTTTTGCATTCTGCCTTTACACCTCTGATCTCTGCATGAATGAACAGAATGGGTATCCACTGCTACCTTTGTTGCTTGTCAATTATGCTACCTTGAAAAGCGAATATTCTTGTGAAGTCGCTAACATAATTGCTTCCTACCTTTCCGGTTGACCGATGATAAACACCCTGCATTGTCTATGAAATATTTTATATTTTCCCTGTTCCTTTTCAGCGCCTTAAGTATTCACGCGCAACAAAAACAATCGCTCAAAGACCTCCTGTATAGTGGAAAATTGAAAAAAGATTCCAGTGGAATCATCAGGAAAACCGATGACCTTTCCTCCAAGATCGATACCACCACCAAAATAGCCACGGCACCCGAAAAACCAACAGCAGTAATCGCTGCACTTCCCGTAAAGGTGGTAGCGGTTCCGGTTAATAAAACAGATGCCGTAGTCGTTGCAGACACTACCTCTAAAGCAATCGATCCTACAAAAGAAAGTGCAGTTCCTGCAAAAACCAACACGAGGATATGGAAGGGTTATACAGACTCACTGGTGAAAAGTTTAAAAGCTGAGGTATTGCACGCCAAGCAAATCAAGAAGGAAACCTACTATGTGACCATCGAATATGAAATTAACGTCGAGGGACAGGTGAATTTTGTAAATGTAACTTCCACGCCTGAAAATTCATTTCTACAGGCACAGGTCAAGCAACGCCTGGACACCAATCCTCTTCAGCTGAACCCCGTGTTGGACAGCAGCAACCAGCCGAAAAAAGTAAAAAGAAAGCAGAATTTCAGTGTTACAAAAGAGTAGCCGGGCTTGGTGATCCCTCGTAAAAACTGAACAATACGGCTAGCTTTTCCAATGGTGGGTGACCCTAGCTATCATTATATTAGTTAGTTCACATGGGAGTAATAACATTAATAAACCCGCATTTCTGCGAGGTTTGCTCCGCCTTCAGTTCCGCCAGTGCAGGATAAGCCCCTCTGATCAATCCCGCATGAGGGGGACTTCTTTATTTCCATATAATTACTTAAAAGGAGAGTTGAGCAAATTAAGCTGACCATTATGACATTTTAGGGCGGAAAATTGGCTTTGAAAATGCACTAATCGAAATATTTTGGTGTATATCGAAAAAATCAACCGTTAGTCTGTTCAAAAAATATAACTCATAAAAAATAAATAAATTTCCACTAGTCTTAAAATTGATTTTATTAAAAAATTAAAAAAAATGAAATGAAAAATAAGTTTTTTTTATTAGCTGTTTTTTTTATGTTTATTTTTTTTGTCAATAGTGCATCGGCACAAATATCTTCAAGAAATTCTCAATTGATAACTAAAATCAATGATTCAACTATTAAATTTTACGAGCAAACAATAGTTCCAAAAGGTCAAGTCTATTTTCTTTATAATGAAAAAAAAGAATTAGTAGCAACTGTTAAGGAAGGTAATCCGATTTACCCCTCACACAGACATGCCAAAAAAGAGAATGTTAATGGTAATTGTGTGAGAATACCGTGTCCAAAGGGATTTAATAATGTAAATTGTTGGGAGTGTCATCCAAAATAAACTTTCCTGATTAACTACATTTATTAATCTCTCAGTCCTTGTAATAAACTAGAGAATAATTTGTTCTGTGGTTCCATGAAGATCCCCAGTAAAGCACTGTCCGGTACCCCTACCCGGCACCTGCATAGTGCATGGAATAGCACCTTATCATTGGCATCAATCTGTATTGCAAAAACACGTGGTTTCAACTACTAGACCCAACTGCCCTTCAGTTCCTAAAGTGCGGAATGAGACCCTCAATTCATCCCGCATGTGAGTGACTCTAACTAAATGCATTAATTTGTCTTTTGGCTCCCATGTAGATTCAATTATTTTTCTAGTAATTTACACGACCGTTGTTTTTTAATGAATCGTTCAATCATTACAGCTTCACTTTCCTGCTCACCAATTAAAAATACTGCCTTTAAGACCCAGGGTCTATGTTTAGATGTATATGTATCATGTAGAACGGTATTATGTTCTATCAGTCTTTTCCATGGATTTTTTGAATATCCAACATAATATTTGGAAGAAGACAAAGAGTACAAAATGTAGAGATAATACTGAACCACAAGGCAAATTCAACAAAATTGTGTAGTGCAAAATGAGAAAAAACGCATTTCTGCGAGGTTTGCTCCCCTTTAGTCCCGTAAGTGGGGGATGAGAACTTCTGATTAATCCCGTACATGCGGGGACTCTAACCAAAGAATACAAAATGTAGAGATAATAATCGACTAGATGTAAAATTGAACAAAACTGGGTAGTATAGATTGAGAAAAACCCCGCATTTCTGCGAGGTTTGCTCCCCCTTCAGGACTTGAACCTGAGACCCTCTGATTAACAGTCAGATGCTCTAACCAACTGAGCTAAGGAGGAAAAAATAAACCTATTTTGTTGAAAATGTCCTAAAAACTAACAATTTGTACTTCCGTTTTTAGGACGGCAAAAATAGGGATTTTCATACTTAAATACTACATAAAATCCAGGGAGGTGTATGTTAACAGGCGTTCTAGATTGAATCAAACGATTAAGCTAAACAGGATGAGAGCAGGAAATACCCAGTTTGAAAGGGTATACCTCGTTAATCCCCAATTAATTTAATACTTTATCCAATCGAAATTTTAATTTTTGCCGGTGTCAATAAAAGATACATATAATAGGGATGAAAAATCCCACTATCAACTCAGCTTTTATTTTTTGGTAATACTCCTTTTGTCAACTTGCCTGCGATTCGTATAAACTCTGGTAATCAAAAATGTATGGTCAATAGGGTTGCATGTTCTATCTTTAGTACATGTGACATTCTTTCTCTCTATCGGACCTGGTAAAATTGAAGGTGGCATTTTTTAAAAAAATGTGTGAGATGCCAGCAAATCCGACAACTTCAGAAAAAGATTGCATCCATCAAAAAGTCTCCTGCGAATACCTTTTTCTCCGTGATGCCTAGTAACCGTGCTTTATAATCCCTGAAAGTTATTATTAAATGGCATTCATGAAAAAATATTTCATAACGGTCTTACTTATTCCCTTATTTAAATCGCGCTTTATTGCTGTGGCATTGCTCCTGCATCTATCTGGTTGTAGTCAAATGGTTCAATCTGTACCTAAGAAAAATAATGAACAGATTAGTTCAGGGTGTAAACAAGATGCCGTTCCGTTTTATGAGAATGCTAAAGTTGGCTATAAAGATTGTAAAGGAAAGATCATCGTTCCGGCAAGCTATCAGGCAGGAACCGGCTTTTCTGAAGGATATGCCTTAGTGGTAAAAAATGAAATGCGCGGCTTTATAAATACAAAAGGTGATGTCGTGATTCCTTTGAACTACACCGATGCATCTGAATTTAAAAACGGGTTAGCAAGGGTAAAGAAAGGGGGTAAGAATGGTTTTATAGATAAAAAAAATAAAACAATCGTTCCGTTCGAGTTCGATTTTGCTGATGATTTTACAAACGGAATAGCCCGGGTGGAGAAGAAAGGTAAATGGGGATTTATTAACCGGAAGGCGAAGGAAGTGATTCCACTCCAATACGATAATTCAAACAATTTTTCAGAAGGCCTTGCAGCTGTACAACTTGATACCAGCTGGGGATACATTGATCTGTCTAACAAGATACAGATCCCATTTGCTTATTCAACCGCCCAGGAATTCATTAAAGGACAAGCGATAGTTAGTAAAAATAATAAGACGTTCCTTATCGATAGAAAAGGAAAGTTTTTGAAGGATCTCCTATTAGAACAAAACCCTCTCTATAAAAAAGTTAAACGATATCAATAGAAGCCAGGCGCTGCTACATTATTTTTTATTCATCATTCTAAAAACAGTTTCATGCAACCACAACTACCTAAATCAACCTCCTTCGAGAGCTGTATTACGGAACAATTAGTTTCTCTAAGGGGTGTAAAAAACAAAGCTTATCAACTTGTCTTTTTATCCTTTATGCTCTTTTTCATGAGTGCAACAAGTCATGCACAATGGTCGTCTGTTTCCGCATCTGCGCCCAACAACAACAATGGTGTCATGCTCCTGCTTTCTAACGGAACGGTAATGTGTAAGAGCAATGCGGGTGGTGGTGATGGTGTTGGTAATACCTGGAATTTACTGACACCCAATGCCAACGGAAGCTATGCCAGCGGGTCGTGGACAACGCTATCTCCCATGGCTAAGACACGACTTTATTTCGTATCGCAGGTGTTGCAGGATAGTCGGGTTTATGTAGCCGGAGGTGAGTATGGGACAGGCGGCAATTTCATGGAAATATATAATCCACTGACCAATACCTGGAGCTCTGAATTAAATTATGGCTCTTTTATCAGTGATGCCAATTCCGAGATTCTTCAAAACGGTAAAGTATTAGTAGCGCCTGTTAATACCGCCCCAAGTACGTATATCTGGAACCCGGCTGATAATACGTATGTAGCCGGACCTAATAATTTAGGCGGAACAAATGAATCAGCCTGGGTAAAACTTCCTGATGGAAGTATCTTATTTGTCCGAACCAATAGCAGTACATCCGAGCGTTATATACCGGCCACCAACACCTGGCAAACTGATGCTTCTGTCCCTGTTTCATTATATTCTACTTATGGAGCAGAAACCGGTGCGGCTTTTATGCTGCCCGATGGACGCGCTTTTTTTCTGGGGGGTAATTCCAATACAGCGTATTATACCCCTTCCGGTAACACCACAAACGGAACATGGGCAGCCGGACCAGTTATTCCCAGCTCGCTTTCAG
>JANLYU010000366.1:0-2547 GCA_031365785.1 Flavisolibacter sp.
CTGATATTCATGCTTCAAAGCCCGGAAATTGTCCGAAGTGCGGTATGAAGCTGGTGAAAGAAAAGCCTAAAGCGCCTGCGGTTCAGGTGCACGAAGGAATGCAGATGAATGGCGATACTTCAAAAGGGAGTAAGATGGACATGGGTGATCTGCAAATGAATGGTAAGGATAACATGAAAGGCATGGACATGTCAAAAAACGATACTGCCAAACAGCCTGTTACCTACACCTGTGTGATGCATCCTGAAATTCATTCATTAAAGCCCGGTAACTGTCCGAAGTGCGGCATGAAGCTGGTGAAAGAAAAACCTAAAGCGCCTGCGGTTCAGGTGCATGATGGAATACAGATGAACGGGGATAATTCTAAAGGCAGTAAGATGAACATGGATGGAATGAAGATGAATGATAAGGGTAGCAATATGGATAACATGAAAGGCATGAACATGAGTGATAAGGATATGGACAATATGTATGCATCAGCAAAAGCCCATCTTGGACCTATCAACACCATTTCCAATCTCTCACTTCCGCGAACCATCGTCTATCATTTATATATCAGGGATACTACGGTCACCTTTGCAAAAAAATTGAAACGGGCCATTGCAGTAAATGGACAAATACCCATGCCCACTCTTACTTTTACCGAAGGTGATACAGCGGAAATATGGGTGCATAATGAATTGAATGAAGAAACATCACTGCACTGGCATGGACTCTTTCTGCCCAACCGGTACGATGGGGTTCCTTTCCTTACTCAAATGCCTATCAAGCCCCACGGTACCTATTTATATAAATTTCCAATTGTGCAGCATGGCACACACTGGTACCATAGTCATTCTGGCTTGCAGGAACAAATTGGGATGTATGGAGCTTTTATTATGAATAAAAGGAAAGAGTGGGATATACCCACCATTCCTGTGGTGCTCAGCGACTGGACCAATATGAATCCAAAGGAAGTCAACCGAAGCCTTCACAACCAGACAGATTGGTTCGGCATCAGAAAAAATACCATTCAAAGCTATTCGGAAGCCATCAGGACCAGGCATTTAAAAACAAAGCTGAATAATGAATGGAAGCGGATGACAGCCATGGATGTGAGTGATATTGCCTATGACCAGTTTTTGATCAATGGTAAAAATCAAAACGAACAACCACAGTTTAAAGCAGGTGATAAGGTAAGACTGCGCATTGCCAACGGTGGAGCATCATCTTACTTCTGGCTGACCTACGCGGGCGGAAAAATTACAGTGGTGGCTACAGATGGAAATGATGTGGAACCCATAGAAGTAGACCGTTTGATTATGGCCGCTTCGGAAACTTATGATGTGGTGGTAACCCTTCCGGAAAACAAACGCTACGAATTTTTAGTAACACCGGAAGACCGTACTAAATCGGCATCCCTGTGGCTGGGGCGTGGAGAGAAGGTGCCGGCAGAACGACTGCCCAAGCTGAAATACTTCGCCGGTATGAAAATGATGAACCAGATGATGGATATGAAAGGCGATATGATTGAAATGGAAGGCATGCAAATGGCGAATCAGGTAATGGATATGAACACGGTGATGTACCCTGAGATCACCGGGGTGGAAAATCCAAAAGATACCACTGTAAGTAATGGCAAAGAAATGAAAATGCCTGCAAAGGGTCAGGGCGGTAAGGAAATGCAAATGAGCCATGGCGGCCATAGTATGGCAGGTATGGATATGGGAGAAGATAATTCTGATATTATTACCCTTAATTACGGAATGCTCCGCGCTCCTGAGAAAACAACTTTGCAACCAGGTCCTTTGAAAGAATTAAAGTTTGATTTAACCGGTAACATGAACCGCTATGTCTGGAGCCTGGATAATAAAGTGGTTTCTGAATCGGATAAAATTTTGATTAAAAAAGGAGAAAACGTAAGGATCATTCTTTATAATAATAGCATGATGCGCCACCCCATGCACCTGCACGGACACGACTTCAGGCTATTGAATGGTCAGGGTGAATATTCCATTCTGAAAAATATTATAGACATAATGCCCATGGAAAGAGACACCATTGAATTCGCTGCTTCAGAGCATGGGGGTGATTGGTTTTTTCACTGCCATATTTTATACCACATGATGAGCGGCATGGGCCGGGTATTCAGTTACCAGGATTCCCTGTTAGATAAAACAGACCTTACCAGTGCTTCAGTTGCAAAACGCGGTTTGAATTCCGATGACAGGATGTTTCATTCAATGGCAAAAATTGGACTGGAAAGTAATGGCAGCGATGGCGAATTCATGCTGGCCCAAACACGCTGGAAGGTAAGCACCCTGTGGCACCTGGGACTGAGCAGGAAAGAAGGCTATGAAAGTGAAACCATGGTGGGCAGGTACCTGGGAAGAATGCAATGGTGGTATCCTTATGTGGGTTTTGATTACCATTTTAAAACGCCTGGAGCAGGTCCCAAAAATATATTGGGCAATGAGGACAAAAACCTTTTTGGACAGGTCAGCAATAAGAACAACCGTAAAACAGTGGTGGCAGGTATTGCCTACACGTTGCCTTTGCTGGCGATCG
>JANLYU010000387.1:0-4415 GCA_031365785.1 Flavisolibacter sp.
TTGATCTCCACTCAGTAAAATTGTTTTGATCTCTTTTTTCTTGAGGTAAGCAATTACTTCTCTGGCTTCTTCTCTCACTTCATCGGCCAGGTCGATCCAGCCTATAAGCGAATTGTTTTTTGTAACATAAATATGATGTTCTCCAGAAATTCCCGCATTCGATATCAGTTTTTTTGATCCCAGCGCGTATTCATTTCCGTTCATGTCGGTAGCCAACATACCCTGTCCTTTTACTTCTTCAATTCTCTTCCACCGCAATTCATTTTTTACTTTCCATTCTACAGCAATGCTTTTGGCGAGGGGATGACCAGAATATTTTTCCAGTGAATACACGATTAGTTTGAATTCATCTTCTGTAAGGTGGCTTACCTGGAATCGGCCTATTTTAAATTTTCCTGTAGTCAGCGTACCTGTTTTATCAAATACCACTTGCGTAATATTTTTAAAAAGTTCAAGGCTTTTTGCATTTCTAAATAGGATCCCATTGCGGGCACCTCTTCCCAGCCCCACCGCAATGGCTGCCGGTGTTGCCAGTCCCATAGCACACGGACAGGCAATAACAAGAACAGCAATACTTCTCAACAGGGAGGGTGTAAGAGTTCCCAAAAAAATCCAGTTGGCCACCAGTGTAATGAAGGCGATGATCAGTACAAGAGGTACAAAAATGGAACTGATCCGGTCTGCCATTTGTTGAACAGGAGGTTTTTCACCTTGTGCTTGTTGTATCAGATGCAGGATACGCGCCAGTACAGTATCATTTCCTACAGCAGTAACCTGAGCTTTCAGGCTTCCATCTTCCACGATACTTCCACCTACCAGGTTTTCCTTTTTTGATTTAGAAACAGGCATACTTTCACCTGTCAGCAGCGCTTCATTTACTTGCGCTTCACCCCATAGAATTTTGCAATCAGCAGGAACCTGTTCTCCTGTCCTTATCAACACCAGGTCACCGACTTTGAGTTGTGTATTTTCTAGGGGAAAAATAATTTCCTGGTGGTGTTCATCAAAAGCAATCATGTTGGCCATCACTTTTTGCGATTTCACCAGGTCTTTCAGCGCTTTCTGGGTAGACTGGATAGAAGCATCTTCCATAAAGTTTCCGAAAAATACCAGGGTAATGATGGTGGCTGCACTTTCATAAAAAAGATAATCGGGTCCCAGGTTCATCAAAGTTCCGGTAATGCTGTAAATAAAGGCGGAAGCTGCTCCAATCGAAATCAGGACATTCATATTGGGCATTCTGTTGCGGATGCTTTGGAGAGCCGATTTCCCAAAATATCTCATCCCCATCAAAAAAACTGGTATGGTGAATAAAAGTTGCCACCACGGATTCATCATAAAATGTAGGTGAATGCCAGGAATCATATGAAGCATGAGCAGCAAGGTGAAAGGAAGACAAAACCAGAAGCGCTGCAGGTTAGTGGATAAAAAAGGGGTTCGATTATTTTCGGATATACCTTGATCCGTTGCCACCTTATAACCCAGTGATTCAATACCTGTCGCGAGTGGACCGGTCGATTGGTCGCCATTCAATTCAAATGAAACATCACCACCAATAGGATTGACCCGAACATTCC
Source organism: Flavisolibacter sp. (assembly GCA_031365785.1). Classification (GTDB taxonomy): domain Bacteria; phylum Bacteroidota; class Bacteroidia; order Chitinophagales; family Chitinophagaceae; genus Flavisolibacter. The sequence goes on from JANLYU010000387.1 coordinate 1,578, forward strand.
GTGCCCCCTCTTTTTGAAGATATTGATGAATCGTAAGTGCGCAATTGGAGCAATTCATACCCTCTACTTTCCATTGGATCTTTTCCATGCTAGCTGCCATTCTTTTGCAATTTACAATGTATCGGAAAGCCTTACGGTGGTGGCCACCCTTATCTTTTCAACTTTGTTGCAAAGCCTCGTTAAAATTGACTACTGTCTTTGAGATCACCGATGTTTTTGAATAAAGTATGGTGGATGGGAGCTCCAGCGTGCACCCGCAAATCATGTAGGTTTGTAGTATGTATTTTCATTTTTCATTAGATACTATAGACCTGGCGGCACAACAGTTCTGGAAATATGTTCAGCCCTATAAAATATTTACTTTCCGGGGATCAATGGGCGCTGGCAAAACAACTTTTATCAGCCATGTTTGTCATTGCTTACAGGTAAGCGATGCCGTTACCAGCCCGACTTATTCTATTATTAATGAATACCGGTATCCAGGCAAAACCGGCGACCAGTTACTGTACCATATGGATTTTTACCGGTTGAAAGATGAAGAGGAAGTGATCCATGCGGGTGTCGAAGATTGTATGAACAGCGGAGCGGTTTGTATGGTGGAATGGCCTGATCGGGCACCAGGTTTATTTGATGCATCCACCGTGGAGGTGTACATCACCACAGATTCAGAATTGCAGCGGTCTGTTGAAGTCAGGTTGCCTTCCGTACTCAGGGTCAGTATCAAATAACAATCGTATTTTGTATTCCAATTTTTATTGGACTCTTTATGTCGCAACAGAAACCATTTGTAAGTCCCTCTTTCAGTTATGAAACTTTAGAAGAAACGTTGGACGTCAAGCCAAAGGGGGCCCAACTCCATATTGGAATTCCAAAAGAAATCGCTTTTCAGGAAAACAGGGTGGCGCTCACGCCAGATGCAGTGAGTGTTTTGGTAAGTAACGGTCATGAAGTAACGATCGAGCACAATGCCGGGGAAGCTTCCCATTTTGGCAACAGGGATTACAGCGATGCAGGTGCCCGCATTGTATATAACCGGGAAGATGTATATAAAGCGCCCATTCTGGTTAAAAGTGCGCCGGTAGTAGAGGAAGAATTGCCATTGCTTCAGCAAAGTCAGATGATCATATCTCCCATTCATCTGAGCGTACTCAAGGCAGAATTGCTTCAGAAGATGATGGACAAAAGGATTACAGCCATTTCATTTGAAAATTTGAAGGATGACAGTGGTACCTATCCCATTGTAAGGAGCATGAGTGAAATTGCAGGTAGTGCGGTCATGCTGATCGCCGCGCAATACCTGAGTTCCGCCAATCATGGAAAAGGAGTGTTGCTGGGAGGAATTTCCGGGATCGCTCCCACTAAAGTAATCATCATTGGAGCCGGTATTGTAGGTGAATATGCTGCCAGAGCGGCTATTGCGCTCGGAGCGTCCGTGAAGGTTTTTGATAACAGTGTTTACAGGCTGAAACGTTTGCAGAATAATGTGGGCCATCGATTATGGACATCTGTGATAGAACCACGCATGCTGGCCAAGCAACTTAAAACATGCGAAGTGGCAGTGGGTGCCCTTGGATCAGAAAGTGGCAGAACGCCCATTGTTGTTTCCGAGGAAATGGTGAGTGGAATGCGTACAGGAAGCGTAGTAATTGATGTGAGTATTGACAGGGGAGGATGTTTTGAAACAGCAGAGATCACCACACATGAATCTCCCATCTACTTGAAATACGGTGTGATTCATTATTGTGTTCCCAACATACCTTCGGGTTTTGCCAGAACTGCTTCGCAGGCTATCAGTAATGTTTTAATGCCTTTGCTGCTGGAAGCCGGTGAGGATGGTGGTTTTGAGAGAATGGTTTGGCACCAGATACATTTACGTAGCGGTATTTATATGTTTAAGGGAGCCCTCACTAATTTTTACCTGAGTGAAAGGTTCAATTTAAAATACACGGACCTGAACCTGTTGATCGCCAGCCAGCGATAAATTGCCGCATGCCATCCCTTTTTTTTCATAGGTTCCGGCGTATCACCTACAGCACTGCTTACCTGCCTGAAATCGATGGACTTCGTTTTCTTGCCATCTTTTGCGTGGTGCTGATCATGCATATCAGTCATTACATGGATACCAAATTTTTTAATCACTCCCTGGAGAGGAGTGGAGGCTTCTGGTCTGATTTTATTTATGAAGGGGGGAATGGAGTACCACTTTTTTTTGTGCTGAGTGGGTTCCTTCTCAGTATGCCTTTTGCCAGGTCGGTGTTCCTTCAAGATAAGAAAGTAAGCCTGCGGAATTATTTCATTCGCAGGCTGATGCGGTTGGAACCTCCTTATATCATAGCGCTCCTGTTGCTCTTTGCAGGCCATGTTTGGATAGTGAAACAATACACATTTACCGCCCTGCTTCCGCATCTGCTGGCTTCAGTTTTTTACTTGCATGGATGGATCTACCATTCCTTTTCCCCGATCCTGCCGGTGGCCTGGTCATTGGAAGTAGAGGTGCAGTTTTATATTCTGGCACCGCTGTTCTGCATGATCTTCAGAATCCGTCAGCACCTGATTCGACGGATGATGATGTTGGTGATTATTTTGGTGAGCGCAGTGTATTGGTTTGATATCTGGACGCTGGGACATGTATTCATGTACCTCCATTATTTTTTTTGTGGCTTGTTGCTGGCCGATCTGTATTGTAGTCAGGTACAACTTTTTAAAAAGGAATGGTGGAGCTGGTGGGTGGGGATGGTGGCGTTGACCGGTTTCCTCATGATGCCTTCCATTCATCATTTGGCTGGCTATCTGCTGAAAGTGGTCTGTATGTTTTTGCTCGTGCACACAGTATTGTCC
>JANLYU010000086.1:0-24741 GCA_031365785.1 Flavisolibacter sp.
GCAAAGGTTTTGCATAACAGACCTAAAATTGACACATGAAACATTACACATCTTTATGGCTCCTGGTTCTGGCAATGTCAATGACCCTCACTTCCTGCCAAGTCGTGGGCGGAATTTTTAAAGCAGGCTTCTGGTCGGCGATCATTGTTGTTGTGATAGTAGTTGGACTCATCCTTTGGCTGGTCAGCCGTGGACGTAAATAGTCAGTAGGCGTGTAAAAGGCATACTTTACCATCCATGGTGGATGCAATCAGCTGCTTTTCATTCAGCACATTGACTGTATTCACCATGGAATTATCCATTTTATATGCCCATAAAAGTTTTTGTGTTCCAGGATCAATTGCATATACAACACCATTTCTGGTTCCGAAAAATAAACTATTTCCTTTCTCGATCAACATAGATGGAACATGTTCATAACCAAAACCCACATTCATGCTCCATGCACGCATAGGTCTCAGTTTATTGGTATAAAATGCCACTACCGTATCCTGCATGGTTTTTCCGAAGATCAAACTTCCATTTTGGGATATTCCAATGCTTTCACGCACCGTTGATTCAGGAGTACGCCATAGTGTAACGCCAGTGGTTTGATCAATAGCGGTCAGGTATCTGTCGGGGGCCACGATGTAAACCACATGATCCTGTACTACGGGAGTGCAGGCTGCAGGTGAAAAGTTGATAACAGATGAACCATTGTTCCATTTCCATATCAATTTCCCACTGGTCTTATCGAGTGCATATAGATTGGTGTCCCAGGCTCCAAAAATGATTTCTTTGCCTTGAATGACCGGCTTGCCCATTACCGGACCCTCCAATCCCCGGAAGCTCCATAAAAGATGTCCATTTTTCAGATTAAAAGCACGAAACGTGTGATCACTGCCACCGATATAAACAACCTGGTTGTCTATGAGTGGAGATCCGAGAACAGGACCCCCGCTCTGATGCTTCCATTGCAGGTGTCCTGTAACATCCAGACAATAAATATAATGATCGGCAGATCCTACAACTATTCGATTAGGTGTAGTTGCAGGAGAGGAATAAACTGGTCCGTGGGTGAGAAATTTCCATTGCAGCTTTCCCGTACTTATATCCAGCGCTTCCACCACACCATCCTGATTACCAAATACTACCAAATCTTGAAAAAGGGCGGGTGTGGACATTACATTGGAGGCAGAACTGTAACTCCATACAGCAGATACCTGAGCATACCGGCTGTTTACAGAAAAATCAGGTCTGGGAAATTTTTTTTTCAGGTCATATACATGCATTTGGTTTGGAACACTGGTCCATCTTTTTTCGGTGTGTGTGAATGATTTCCGCTCCGTGAAATAAATGGAATCAGCTTGCACCTCCACCAGGTTATACCCTCCTTCTGCTTCCTTTGCCCTGAGATTAGATCGACCCATTACGGAGGGTATATTTTCAGCCTGTACGATCCTGTTTTGGTGTCCATGTCCACACAATGCAAGCAGTGTATTTTTCGTTTTGAGCAGGTCAATTACTTCGTACCAGTTATCCAGGCCATTATCCAGCGGATAATGATTCAAAAAAATAACGGGTTCGTCACTTTTTAACTGATTCAACTGATGGCGTAGCCAGTTGACGGCATTTCTTGGTACATGACCATCGCTCATCCTTACGTATGGGCCCGATGCACAACCAAGAAAATGAATACCCTGATAGTCAAATGAAAATTGATCGCTTCCAAAAATGCGTGTAAAACTTAGCCCGCCACTTTCACTCCAACCTGTATCATGATTGCCAGGGATGATGTAGTAAGGAATATGGAGACTGTCCAGAATTTTCTTTGCGTATTCCAGCTGCAGGTCTGTTCCCAGTTCCGTAATATCACCAGTGATGACAACAAATGCCAGATCTTTCAACGTATTGATATCTGCAACTGTTCTCCGTAAGTCTTCTTCAGCAGCCCCGTTTGGCGAGCCAATATGCGTATCGCTTACAAAGGCAAAGCGGAAGGTTTTAGTTTGGGTGCGGGAAAAGAAGGAACTCATTACTAGTAACAGGACCATCCCATATTTCATAAGTGAAATTTATGATAATTATGAAAGTAAAAGCTTTGTGACTCATTGATACATCATGTCATCCTCAACTTTTACCTTTAACGTGTTCTCTAATGAATGTTTTTGTTACAAAAGTCTACCATACAATTATTGCGGTTCCACTTCTCGCTTTTTCTTTTACCGGTATATCTTTTTGCTTTGAGTGAACTTCCTGTTATTCCTGTGTACCGTGCGGCTGGCGTCTTCTGTATTTTACATTTCCTCGTATATCCTTCCAGCAATGGCTATAATTCATACATGGATAGGGATCAGACTCCCATCGGTGGTTTACATGCACCGTTGCAACCGACTATTCAATTATTTAGAGTTTCTGTGATCATGGATATCATGGCCCTTCTTGCCTCCTTGATCATCAGCCATACTTTCGCATTGGGTATTTTGCTCTACATTACGGCTTCAAGAATTTACAGTTACAGAGGTATCCGGCTCAAACAATATCCTGTTACTGGATTTCTGACCGTCTTTATTTTTCAGGGAGCGCTGATTTTTTATATCACTTATCAGGCGGTGCATCCTGTGCAAGCCTCTGGTGTTTCTTTGCTTTCCTGTACGATTTCCAGTTTTTTGATAGGGGCCCTTTACCCGCTGACGCAGGTTTTTCAACACGATGAGGACAGGAAAGATGGGGTAACAACCATCAGTATGCTGCTGGGTAAAATAGGTACATTCATTTTCTCTTTACTTCTTTTTTCAACGGCCACCTGCTTATTATACTTCCGTTTCAAGGAAGAAACGCACCTGAACTATTTTTTCATATTCTTGTTGATGATGTTGCCGGTGGTATTGTTTTTCGTATACTGGATGCTGAAAGTGTGGCGCGATGAAAAAAATGCCAGCTACGCTAACAGTTTGCGTATGAACTCCCTGGCAACGGTTTGTACAGCCCTGTTTTTTATCACCCTTATTATTTTGAATCATTGAGTAAGATCATTTCCATAGGAACCGCTGTCCCCGCATATTGCCATCAGCAAATGAACATTTTGGAATTTATGCAAACCGTATACGCGGCCAATGAGGTGGACCGTAGAAAAATGCGGTTCCTGTATCAACAAAGTGGCATTGGGCAACGCTATTCCGTACTGGCAGATTACAGTAAGCAGGTGCAGGACTGGAAATTTTATCCGCAGACAGAAAACCTGGAACCATTTCCATCACTTGAACAGAGAATGCTTGTTTATAACCGGCAGGCGCCACTTCTATCTGTTGATGCCATACGTGACTGCCTCCACCAGGTTCATCACCATAAACATATTACCCACCTCATTACGGTGAGCTGTACAGGAATGAGTGCACCTGGATTGGACCTTCAGGTGATGGAATTGATGGATTTGGAGAAAGATATTTTCAGAACATCTATCAATTTTATGGGATGTTATGCGGCTATCCATGCCCTGAAGATTGCAGATGTAATTTGCCAGGCTGATAAAAACGCACAAGTCCTGATAGTATGTACCGAATTGTGCACGCTCCATTTCCAAAGGGAAGGGACCATGGATAACATCGCCTCTTCACTTCTTTTTGGCGATGGATCCTCTGCTGCACTGATTACTTCCGATGAACATAGTGCCAAAGGACTTCATCTCGATCATTTTCATAGTGAGATCCTTCCAAAGGGTAAAAGAGACATGGCCTGGGAACTGTCCTCATCTGGTTTCCTGATGACACTTAGTGGTTACATACCCGACCTGATCGAAGAAGATTTTGCACCCATTGTGGATCGCGCCATGGCCAAACAAAAAAGCACGAGAAATGATATCACCCACTGGTGCATTCACCCCGGTGGCAAAAGGATTTTGGAAGCTATTCATAAAAGTCTTGGATTTCAGAACGGGCAGTTGCAATGCTCTTATGACGTGCTGAAAGAATTTGGTAACTTATCATCTGCTACCCTTTTATTTGTACTCAAAAAAATGTTGCAACATCAGCAACCGGTGAACAAATTATTTGGTGCCGCATTTGGACCTGGACTTACTGTTGAAACTTTTACTGCGCATTTCTGATGCCTTCTTTTAAACAACGTTCTGATAAAAAGGAAATTCTGGACAGTGATGATCTTTCTTTCGAAGAGATCAAACTGAATATGCAGGAACTGGCAGCTATCAACCACAGGCTCGGTGGTCACAGAACTACGCTGCTTGGAATGAAAAAGCTCACCAGCTCTCCAGCAGCAGCACCAGCTATACTTCATATCGTGGAACTTGGCTGCGGGGGAGGTGATAATCTAAGAGTAATTGGTGAATGGGCTAACCAAAATCATCTACCTGTTCAACTAACCGGCATAGACATGAATGTATCATGTATCACCTATGCAAAAGAACAGTCAGCAAATGCGGGTATTAACTTTATCTGTAAGGATTATAAGGAAACACTTTTTGATCAGCCTGTAGAAATAATTTTTTCTTCCCTTTTTTGTCATCACTTTACTGATCCGCAATTGATAGAAATGTTGAAGTGGATGAAAAAGAATTGTACCATAGGCTTTTTTATTAATGACCTTCACCGCCATCCTTTGGCCTATTATCCCATCCTGGCCCTCACCCAGCTTTTTTCAGGGAGCAGGTTAGTAAAAAATGATGCACCCTTGTCCGTTCTCAGAGGGTTCAAGAAAAGTGACTGGAATTATTTGTTCCGCGAAGCCCGGATTCAAGGCATGAGGTTGCAGTGGGTATGGGCCTTCAGATGGTTAATTATATACCGGTTATGAATCCAGAGGAATATTACGACGTAGCCATCGTGGGCGGCGGATTGGCCGGATTAGCTGCGGCTATTGAATTAAGGAAAGCTGGGCACTCTGTTATTGTATTCGAAAAAGAAAAATATCCGTTCCATAAAGTTTGCGGAGAATATATCAGCCTGGAAAGCTGGAATTTTCTTATCTCTCTCGGCATCCCCCTAATGGATTTACAAGTGCCCCACATTAATACCCTGTTTTTATCGGCTCCCAATGGAATCTCATTGACCACAAAGCTGCCCCTGGGAGGATTTGGTATCAGCAGATTTACGCTCGATGAACTGCTGGCTGACAAGGCGAGGGAGAATGGTATATATATAGCTGAAGAAACCAAAGTGCAAAAGGTAGTTTTTGATGATTTGTTTAGCCTTCAATTTCATTCCTCTGCCCTTCCCCTAAAAAATATTAAAGCAAAAGTGTGCCTGGGCGCCTTTGGAAAACACAGCAACCTGGATGTGCAATGGAACCGGAATTTTTTAACCGCCAGAGACAAAAAATTAGACAACTTTATTGGTATTAAATACCATCTTGTTTCCGATTGGCCGCAACATATGATTGGCTTACATAATTTCAATAATGGTTATTGTGGTATTTCTAAAATAGAGCACCAGAAATACTGTTTATGTTACATGACCACCAGTACAGAACTAAAGAAAGCTGGTAACAGTATCTCCCAACTCCAGGAGACATTATTATTCAAAAACCCGCACCTTAAAAAAATTTTTAGAAATGGTACTATCCTTCAGGAATTTCCGGTGACGATTTCTCAAATCAATTTCAATAGAAAAACACAGGTGGAAAACCATATACTGATGCTGGGTGATGCAGGAGGTTTGATAGCCCCTCTTTGCGGCAACGGCATGAGCATTGCCCTTCGCACCGGCAAAATTGCCGCGTTCGTTGCCCACGACTTTCTTCTCCATAAAATAACACGGAATGCCATGGAGCAAGCCTACACCCTGCAATGGAAAAAGCTTTTCTCTAACCGGTTGCGTAACGGAAGAATATTGCAACATTTCTTTGGAAACACAACCACCTCCAACTTATTTGTCGGTGCGTTCAAAACCTTTCCATTTTTAGCCCGGCCAGTCATCAGGATGACGCATGGCGATCCTTTTTAAGGCACATACTTTGTAAATCAAATTAAACAGGTTATGTCACCACGTAAAAAAACACTGGTCCTGGGTGCATCTGAAAATCCCTCCCGTTATAGTTTCCTGGCAATTAAAAGATTGAGAAAACACGATCATCCTGTCCTAGCTGTTGGTAAAAAAAAGGGACGCGTTGATGATGTACCCATCCATAACGAAGCTGTACTGGAAACAGGGATCGATACAGTCACCCTCTATTTGAATCCGGCTAATCAGGTAGCTTATTATGATTACCTCATCCAACTTCATCCCAAACGGATCATCTTCAATCCTGGAACAGAAAATGATGAATTGATTAAAAAGGCAGTGGAGAATAATATACAACCGGTAGTTGCCTGCACCCTGGTGATGCTTAGCACCGGTCAATATTAATGACTTCTCGTAGAACTACGGACAGGAGTCTGCGGTATTTACCTGATTCTTAAAATATCGAATACAAATATTGCAATCATTCTATTTTTTTTGAATATTGAGGTTACTGGTAACAATAGGTGTAATTCATAACAGCATCCTGTTACCAGTATTCAATCCATTATCCGATGACTCCACTAAAGGCCATGGCATTGGGCATCCTGCTTTCTATGTGTGCCCTATCTGTGTCGGCACAGGAATTCAAGCTTCCTGTCAACGAACCCAATTACAACCAACCCAAACTGTTTAATGACCTACCTCCAAAAATGAATTTACATATGGATGGGTTGGAGCATCTTTTCCATCAACCTGCCGAAGCTTCTGTTTCCTTCCATTTGAGTGACATTTTTAAATTTGAAGGAACCATTATTTCAAGATCAGTTTCAGGAGATACCCTGGTACAAAGTATCGTGATCAGGTGCAGCAACAGACCTGGTGCTGTATTTACTTTAACCAGAACTCAAGACAAAAGTGGGGCCCTGACCTACGTAGGCAGGATCATGAATTTCAATAACATTGATGCTTATGTGATCGGGATGGAAAAAGGGGAGTATGTTTTAATTAAAAAAAACCTATATGATCTGCTCAGTGAATGATATTGATCATCCGCTGGAATTCTTTATCTAATGAAAACCCATCCTTTCCAAAGTTTTATAGGTTGCCTGCTGTTGATGGCCACAACCAGCTACTGTCAGGTGCCGGCTTACAATAGCAATCCTGGAGCTTCGGCAACCATTTATCTGGATTTTGACGGACAAAAAGTAGAAGGAACGAGCTGGAACACGAAAGGACCTATCCTGTGCAGCTCTTCCAACTTAAACGAAACACAGATCAATGAAATTTTCAACAGGGTGGCTGAAGACTTCCGTCCATTTGATCTTAATGTTACAACGGATTCTGCCAGGTTCTTGTCGGCCCCTTCTACGAAAAAAATACGGATCATATTAACGACCACCTATGAATGGTATGGACCCACAGGTGGCGTATCCTTTCTGGGTTCGTTTACATGGGGTGATAACACACCAGCCTTTGTTTTTACGTCCCTGCTGAATTATAATACCAAGTATATCGCTGAAGCATCGGCACATGAAGCAGGACATACCCTGAGCCTTCGGCACCAGTCAACTTACAGCCTTAACTGTATCAAGACAGCTGAATATAATCCAGGCGCGGGAATCGGGGAAATAGCCTGGGCACCTATTATGGGGGTGGGCTATTATAAAAATTTTACTTTATGGAACAATGGTAACAATCCCCAGGGCTGCACTATTTACCAGGATGACCTTGACCTGATTATAAAATCAAACGGCTTTGGTTACCGTGCTGATGACCATGCCAATGAAACCAATTCAAACGCAACGCCCATCTCCTTCGTTGATCACCAGTTTAAAGTTAATGGCATTATCGAAAAGACCTCTGACAAGGATGTATTCCGTTTTCATGTAAATACCTACGGAAAGTTTCATCTGGATGCATTTCCATTCGGTTTGGGAACCGGAGCTGTTGGATCCAATCTTGACCTGGAAATCCAGCTGATCAACAACGATCATATACTCATCGGAAATTATAATCCTGAGAACATTTTAAGGGCTTCCATTGATACCTTGCTTTTGCCAGGCACTTATTATCTCCGTGTAGGTGGAAGGGGTAATCAATTTGCACCGGAATATGCAAGTCTTGGCGCTTACACCTTACAGGGATCGTGCACACCAGTGTCACCTGTTGTAGTGGAACGGATTGAACTAAAAGGTCAACTACAAAATCACCAACCTACCCTTGTGTGGACAGTTGAAAGTGATAAAAAAGTAAAAGACCAGGTGCTGGAAACATCTGGAAACGGATATGAATTTCACACCCAATCGTTGCTGAATACAGGGGTCAGAATGTACCATGATCCAAATATCACCTCCAGATTTCCGGTCTATTACCGGCTTTTAACAGCATTCGACAATGGGATAAAAATGTATTCCAATACGATAAGGCTGGCAGAAAACCCTGGCGCAATACCCCAATTGATAGGAAACTGTGTGCATCAGAAATTAGAAGTAAACAGCACGGATATGTTCATGTACCTCGTATTTGATCACCATGGCACCGTCATGAAGAAAGGTAAACTGGTACCGGGAATCAATACCATCAATTCAGCAACTTTTTCAAATGGCATCTATCTGATCCAATTCAGTAATGGTCAACAAACAGGTACTGAAAAATTTATGAAACAATAGCATCTAATATGTACAGGCCTGGGATAACTCAACCTTTTTTTGTAATTTGTAAAAACCTTATGATATATGCGTTGGAGAAAATTTAATGGAGAACCTATAGGAATTCCGATTTACCATGCAGTGGAAAATGCTATCAAAAAGGAAACTGATGCAGGGTACAAATTGAAAGTATGCATAGGAACGGATTCACAGGTAAAAGGTCAGGAAACTGAATTTGCAACTGTCATTGTTTTTTTAAGGGAAGGTCATGGAGGATTTATGTTTATCCATAATGAACGAACCCGTCATCAGTATTCCATTAAAGAAAGAATGCTGGTAGAAGTAGCAAAAAGCATAGAGATCGCTTATGAATTGTGCCATCTTTTTACTATCCATGATGTAGAAATGGAAGTGCATGCAGACATTAATACCAATCCACATTTCAAAAGCAATGACGCACTGAAAGAGGCAATGGGTTATATTCTTGGAATGGGTTTTGCGTTCAAAGCAAAACCAGAAGCTTTTGCCAGCAGCAGTTGTGCCAATAAAGTGGTGAATTAAATCAAGTTGTCTGGAACGGAATGCTTAGTTCTCCGACTGGTGAAAAGCAGTTGTATGCGAAATAAGGGGCACAGGTGTCGTACCGATTTCAGTAATGTTTTTGGAATTGTAATGCTGAAATAATTTTTTTGTATCTCTTTCGGCAAAAGAAAATACTACCATCACCAGAATGAACAGTACAACCACCATATTTCTTTCCACCAGGTCTTTTTTCATATTCATTATCTATGGGTGTAAGATAAACTATATCCCTCCTAAATCCTATCCATTCGATGCTTATCATAGACATCGTTGAGTCCGGCGATATAGTTTAAAATTTGTTTTGACCCAGTCCTTTTCACAGCTGAAGTCAAAAAATGTATTGGTAATTCTTCCCAACTTTCCGACATCGCCTTCAAAAAATCATTTACATTATTAGCGGCATCTTTTTGTGTGCTTTTATCAGCTTTGGTGAAAATGATCGAGAAGGGGATACGCCACGCTCCCAGCTGGTTCATGAAAGTGAGGTCATTTTTCTGAGGCCCGTGGCGGCTGTCCACGAGTGCAAAAACAGTGACCAGGTTTTCCCTCTTACGAATATAATCCTGAATCATTTTTTCCCAGGTCTTCCTTTGGGACATAGACCTTTTCGCATAGCCATATCCCGGAAGATCTACCAACCACCATTTTTTTTTATCACTTGAAGTAATATCAAAGTGATTGATCAATTGTGTTTTACCAGGAGATGTGGAGACCTTGGCTACTTCTTTTTTATTGCAAAGCATGTTGATGACGGACGACTTACCCACATTGCTCCTTCCAATAAACGCATATTCCGGGCGGTCTGGCCGGGGGCACTGTTCTACAGTAGGGCTGCTGATCAGGTAGGTAGCCTGTATGATATCCATAATTGCAAAGCAAATGAAATTGGAGCAGGTAGTGAAATTATCGGATTTCCAAGATCATGTTGCTTGTTGAGGAACATGGATGTCGTGATTCAGCTATTGGCCAGCTGTTCTTTAATATCATGTGAAAACCTTTTGATACCCATCACCAGGAATTACCTTTGCCGGCTATGTCTGATTTTGCCCATGATAAAATCACACCTTTTGCAGGTGCAGGTTCTAAAAAAGAACAGGTAAGTAATATGTTTGACCATATCGCGTCACGGTATGATTTTATGAATCGGTTTTTAAGTGCCGGCATTGATAGGAGCTGGAGAAAAAAAGCCATTATTGAGCTCAGGAAAGATCATCCTTTCCATATTATTGATATAGCAACCGGTACTGCGGATATGTCCATTCTGGCTGCCAAAATGATAGATCCTGTTCACATCACCGGGATTGATATTTCTGCAAAAATGTTGGAAATCGGAAGAAAAAAGGTTGAAAAACAACAACTTGGAATGAAGATTGAATTATTGGCCGGCGATGGTGAAACAATAAATTTTCCAGATCATTCGTTTGATGGAGGAATGGTGGCTTTTGGGGTAAGGAACTTTGAAAACCTTGAACAGGGACTCAAAGAAATCCTTAGGGTTTTAAAACCAGGTGCCCGGCTGGTGGTGTTGGAATTCAGTCAGCCAAATAGCTTTATTATAAAAAGTTTATATAATTTATACATGGGTGTCATCGCCCCTCAAATGGCTAAACTGTTCAAACAAAATAAACAGGCATACCAGTATTTAAATGCTTCATCGAAAGCTTTTCCGGACCGCCTGAGATTTGAAGAAATTTTAAAAAAAACAGGTTATTCCGCTACCGAATGGAAACCACTAAGTTTAGGAATATGTTGTATTTACAGCGGCCGAAAGCCCCGGTATTGAAAAACCTTTTCATTTTTATTGGCCTGCTTTTGATTTTTTCTGATTCTTCTGCACAAAAAGAAATCTACAGGGAAGAACAGGATCAGAAGCCCTATTATTTTGGTCTTTCACTTTCCGGTGTATATTCCCGTTTTCATATCGAATCTCATCCCAGTTTCATTGAACAGGACACTATACTGGTTGTTGAACCTATCAATAGTCCCGGGATTTCCCTAAGGTTGGTGGCTGCCTTAAATCTTACACCCCGTTTTGAATTACGTTTTAATCCGGGCCTTATATTTTCAGACCGGCCCATATTTTACAAACTAAAGTTCAAAGACGTAGACCTGGGAACGGATGTCAGCAAAAGCGTGGAATCCATCATCACTACTTTTCCACTCTCTCTGAAATTTAAGTCAGACAGAATTGGAAACTTCAGGGTGTATATGCTTGGCGGAGGTAAAATTGATATGGATCTGGCCTCCAACGCTCAAAAAAGAAAGGCCGACGATCAGATCAGGATCAAGAAATACAGTTATGGAGTAGAAGCAGGTATGGGCTTCAACTTTTACCGGAAAAGTGTAACCATTTCACCTGAGATCAAGATCAGCAATGGTTTGAACAACCTGCACGACAGAAACGAAAACCTCAATTATTCACGTGTAATTGATCGCATCACTTCCCGAATGATCATTTTTACACTTCACCTCGAAGGATAGATGTAGCAGGCATCCTGGCGACGCAAGAAAGTCGAGCAGACTTATTCGGACATTGATATTTACCATTCAGAAATACCCATGGCCCCAATATTCGATAGGCATCGTCCCTATCTTTGTTTGCATAGAATATTAATGAATGATAATTTCTTATAACTGGCTTCACCATTACCTTCCTGAGAGAATTGATCCTGAACGATTATCTTATATTCTTACTTCCGTTGGACTGGAAGTGGAAAAGATGGAACACTATGAAGAAGTGAGAGGAGGATTGCAAGGACTCATCATTGGTGAAGTGATCCTGGCTGAACAGCACCCCAATGCAGATAAATTAAAATTGACAAAAGTTGATATCGGAAGTGAAGAAATTTTGCAGATTGTTTGTGGTGCGCCCAATGTAGCAGTTGGTCAAAAGGTTGTAGTTGCCACGGTAGGATCAACCATTTATCCCGAAGGCCGGGAACCATTGACTATGAAAGTAGCCAGGATCCGAGGTGTGGAAAGCCAGGGAATGATTTGCGCTGAAGACGAGATTGGTCTGGGCCAATCGCATGAAGGCATCCTTGTTTTACCGGCTGAAGCGCAGGTTGGATCCCCTGCCGCAGATTATTTCAAACCCTACAGTGATTCGATCTATGAAATCGGGCTCACGCCTAACCGGATGGATGCCATGAGCCATTGGGGGGTGGCCAGAGATGTTTGCGCATTTTTATCCCACCATGGCCACAAGAAGGTGATTCCCATACTTCCGGTTATCGATTGGAAACCCATCAACCATTCACTGGAGATGCGTGTAAACATAGAAAACCAGGAAGGATGCAAACGATATTCCGGTGTGTGCATTACCGCTGTTCAAATCGGACCCTCGCCAATATGGTTACAGCAAATCATCAAATCAATCGGCATCAGGCCGATTAATAATATCGTAGACATCACCAACTTCATTCAACATGAAACAGGACAGCCGTTGCATGCTTTTGATTATGATGCTATTCATGGACGTCAGGTAATAGTAAAAACCCTTCCTGAAGGCACCAGCTTTGTGACGCTGGATAGTAAAACCAGAAAACTCAGCAAAAGCGACCTAATGATCTGTAATGATATAGAACCCATGTGCCTGGCTGGTGTGTTTGGAGGTTTGCAAAGTGGCGTTACAGAAAAAACCACCAGGATTTTTCTGGAAAGTGCTTGTTTCGATCCTGTTTTCATACGCAAGACATCCTTCAGGCACCAGCTCCGCACAGACGCAGCTACCCGGTTTGAAAAGGGAATTGACATCTCTAATACGGTTAGGGTTTTGAAGAGAGCGGCTATTATGATTCAGGAAATCACTGGCGGGATCATTGCTTCAGAATTGATAGATATTTTTCCAAAGCCCCAGCCAAAAAAACAGGTGGTGCTTGAAATGGACTATCTCCAAAAACTAAGTGGAAAGAAATATGACCTGGAAAGTGTAAAAAAAATACTGACAAGCCTTGGTTTCACTATGGCTTCTGAAATAACTGATTCGGTAACATGGGAGGTCCCCTTTCACAAAATTGATGTTTCCCTTCCGGCAGACCTGGTGGAAGAGATTCTACGTATTGATGGACTGGATAACATCGAAATTCCTACAACGATCAGAATGTCTCCGTCCATCGGGGAAAATAATAAAGGCGAAAGATTGAAGGAAAAAATCAGCAATGTACTTACTGGTTTGGGATTTACAGAAATCCTGACTAATTCCATTACCAATTCCGCATATTTACAGGAAAAAGATTCGAAGACTGCTGTTCGCCTGATGAATAACCTGAGCGTTGAGCTGGATGTGATGCGGCCTACCATGATACCCACTGCGCTTGAAGTATTGGCTTTCAATATCAACCGGAAAAACACCGATTTGAAATTTTTTGAGTTCGGAAAAACATATGCTGTTGATACTTATGGAAAATACCTGGAGCAGCACCACCTGTGTCTTTACATGACAGGCCTGGTGTCGGAAAGTCACTGGAAGTTAAAGAGCATTGTGTTGGATCATTTTTATATGAAGGGTATTACAACTGTACTTCTTTCTAATATGGGTTTCAGTGATTTTATTACTGAAGATGTTTTTTCCACGGAAATACCCTCCCTGCAAAAAGTATCGTATAACCAAGTAAAGCTTTTGGAATTCGGGCAGGTAGCACCTTCAGTAGTAACCAGATTTAATATCAAACAACCAGTTTTCTTTGCTGATTTTTTTTGGAATGAAGTCTTACAGGAAGCACCAGACCAGGTCAAATTCAAGGATATTTCAAAATACCCACCAGTTCAAAGAGACCTGGCACTGGTTGTGGACAGCCAAATGAAATATTCGCGGATCAGAGAGCTGATCTTACAATTGAAAATTGCTCAGCTTCGGGAAATAAAACTATTTGACATTTTTGTAAGTGAAAAGTTGGGAGCAGGTAAGAAATCACTTGCTATCAACCTCACTTTTATTGACGAGGAAAAAACCCTCACTGATAAAGAAATTGAAAGCTGGATGAACAAGATCATGATTATCTTAGAGAAAGAACTTGACGCAGAAATCCGCAAATAATGTCAGTCGACCTTCAATTTAATATTATCAATGACAAGCTTCAGTTGTTACTGAAACAGTACCATCGCCTTCAAAAAGATAATGAACGGCTGAAAGAAGAACTGGACCAGGCAAGGCAGGTGGAACTCAAAGCCAGACATCAGCTTCACGAATTTCAGCAACAGGTTAGCATCCTTAAAGTCACTTCAGGAAATATGTCTGAGAAAGACAAAAAAGATTTTGAGAAAAATATCAACCAGTACATCCGGGAAATAGACAAGTGTATTTCGTTTTTAAGCCAGTGACGAAAGGTAAGGTCGACAACTTACTTCTCCTTTCACTTTCATTCCTATAAATATAATAGTATGACAGAGCAACTTATTCCTCTCAACCTGATCATCGGCGACAGGAGTTACCGGGTTCGGATCAAACCCAATGATGAAGAGGTAGTTCGCAAAACCGTGAAGACCATACATGATAAATTGATTGAATTCAAAACACAGTTTGCCGGAAAAGACATGCAGGATTATATTGCCATGGTACTGGTGTGGTTCGCCACCGACCAGAATGCGGCCATTTCCAATCAGGTGAATCTGGACAATGTGAGCGGTCGTTTGCAAACCCTGGAAAAAATGATCGACAGTGTTTTAGAATAACAGGCACTTTCATTCGGAAGTAATAGTAGCCTTACGTGTTGCTATTTATTACACTTTATATCGTGATGTAGATGTGGGCTGGCCTGCAACCCAAATGAAAAACTGGAGTTACCAGTCAGTTACTCATTGATCAGTACCTGATTAATACTTCCACTTTTGTATCTTCGCCACCCTGCCTTATTGACCACATAAGACAGCTACTGTAATAATTTCAACGATTAATTTAAATCCTTATAAATGGATCCAAACGTCATTACACTCCTCATCGCTTTCGGTGCCCTTGTTGCAGGAATCATAGCTGGAAAATTCATATTTGCAAAAGACACCCGAAAAAGAGTAGATGAAGCGGAGCTTCAAGCTCAATCTTTGATCAAAGAAGCGCAATTGAGATCAGAAACTTTAAAAAAAGAAAAAGAGATAGAGGCTAAAGAAAGGTTTGTTCAGTTAAAGGCGGAGCATGATCGAGATGCCCTGGAAAGAAACAGGAAGGTCAATGAAGGAGAAAACAGGCTGAAACAAAAAGAACTGACCATAAATCAAAAAACAGAACAACTCGAACGCCAGTCCAAGGAAAACGAGGCCATTAAACAGAACCTCAACAGGCAGATAGAAGTGGTGAACCTCAAACAGGCAGACCTGGAGAAACACCAGGAAGAACATACCCGAAGGCTGGAAAAGATTTCAGGTCTCACCGCTGAAGAAGCCAAGGCCCAGCTGGTGGAAGGACTTAAACAGGAAGCACAATCGCGCGCCATCGGCATACAACAGGAAATTATAGACGAAGCCAAACAAAAAGCCAACAAGGAAGCCCGTAAAATCGTTATTCAGAGCATTCAGCGTACAGCTGCAGAACAAGCCATTGAAAATGCCATTACTGTTTTCAATCTTGAAACTGATGAAATCAAGGGCCAGATCATTGGAAGGGAAGGCAGAAACATCAGGGCCATAGAAGCTGCTACCGGGGTAGACCTGATTGTAGATGATACGCCAGAGGCCATTATACTTTCCTGTTTTGATCCGCTTAGAAGAGAGATTGCTCGCCTTAGTTTGCAACGACTGGTGTCTGATGGAAGGATCCACCCGGCCCGCATTGAAGAAGTAGTAGAGAAGACGCGCAGGCAACTGGAAGAACAGATCATGGAAATTGGTGAACGCACCGTCATTGAGCTAGGCATTCATGGCCTCCATAAGGAGCTGGTGCGTATTGTAGGGAAGATGCGTTTCCGTTCTTCTTATGGACAGAACCTTTTAATGCATAGCCGTGAGGTGGCGAACCTTTGTTCCATCATGGCGGCAGAACTTGGCTTGAATCCCAAACTGGCGAAACGCGCGGGATTGCTGCACGATATTGGAAAGGTACCGGATGAAGAATCTGAATTGAGCCATGCTCTTTTAGGCGCCAAGCTTGCGGAAAAATATGGTGAGCAACCTGCTATTGTAAATGCGATCGGTGCCCACCATGATGAAATGGAAATGCAATTTGTAATCTCTCCTATCGTTCAGGCCTGTGATGCCATTAGTGGAGCCCGGCCTGGCGCACGAAGAGAAATTATGCAGCAATATCTCCAGCGCATCAAGGAACTGGAAAATCTTGCCCAATCTTACAATGGTGTTGAAAAAGCTTATGCCATTCAGGCCGGACGGGAATTAAGGGTGATCGTGGAGGCCGACAAGGTTACGGATCAGGAAAGTGAAAAACTTTCCTTTGAGATTGCACAGAAGATTCAGACAGAAATGACCTTCCCTGGTCAGATCAAGGTTACCGTAATCAGGGAAAAAAGAACCGTGAATGTGGCCAGGTAGATGCTAACGTAGGTCATATTGCAAACCTATTCAATAAGGAAACAGTCTGGCTGTAGAAAAGGGTGTATAAGGATGAACCAACACCTTAATCCGATAACATATATAATTCCATAATTCAAGGTAAGAGCCTGAAATATTTGGTTGATCCCATCTTACCCGCTACCTTTGCCTTCCTTAAATTTTCAGTTATGAACGCTGCAATTGCCTATGTACATGAACAGTTAACAGGCAAAAAAGACTTCCCGAAGTTCAAAGCTGGGGACAATATCACGGTGAATTATAAGATTCTTGAAGGAAATAAGGAAAGGATCCAGTCATTCAGGGGTGATGTAATCAAAAAACAGGGCCAGGGAACGACTGCCACCTTTACAGTTAGAAAAATATCTGATGGAATTGGGGTGGAAAGGGTTTTTCCATTTTTTTCTCCCAATATTGACTCTATTATTGTTAATAAATCCGGTAGGGTAAGAAGGGCTAAACTGTTTTACCAGCGTGAACGCAGCGGTAAGAGCGCTCGGATTCAGGAAAAGAAAAGAGCGGTGGAAACAGCTTAGCACAAGGTGGTTATAAAAGCCGGCTTGTTTTATTGAATTAATTGAATGTTAACATGCAGCCCGGCAGTTTTTTTCCGATACCTTTGTATTCTATTATTCACCAATAAATCATTATATGGGTCCTCTAGGTTTTAATGAAATACTCATCATTCTGGTGATTGTTCTCTTGTTATTCGGTGGTAAAAAAATTCCTGAATTGATGCGCGGTTTAGGTAAAGGCATCCGTGAATTCAATGATGCCAAGAGTAATGTAAGGAAGGAGATAGAAGAAGGAATCAGTGAAAAAGATCGCTCGAATACCATGGCTTCTTCCAATGGCACTACGGCTTCCACTACTTCAACCTCACCTACTTCACCATCTTAATATCCACTGGCAGATCAAGGTGTAAAGTTGTTTTCTTTTTCTTCCATTGAGCAGTATCATGCCCAGATCGATAGCGGCAACATTTCTTGCGTACAAACCGTACAGCATTATTTATCTACTATTCAGGCACATCTTCATCTTAATGCCTTTATTGAAGTATTTGCTGAAGAATCTTTACAGCGGGCTGCCGAGCTTGACCTACAGAGAGAGAAAGGGAAGCTTCATGGAGTGATCATAGGTATCAAAGACAATCTCTGCTATAAAGGTCACCCAGTATCCGCTTCATCATCAATTCTCAAAAATTTCAGGTCGCTTTATTCCGCGACAGCAGTCGAAAGATTGCTAGCAGAAGGTGCTATTATCATTGGAAGACAGAATTGCGATGAATTCGGAATGGGATCAACCAATGAAAATTCATTCTACGGACCTGTTATTAATCCGGTAGATCCACGCTTTGTACCGGGTGGTTCCTCAGGAGGGAGTGCGGCTGCCGTCAAAGCAGGGTTATGTATGGCAGCTTTGGGAAGTGATACCGGTGGTTCTATCAGGCAACCCGCAGATTTTTGCGGGGTGTTAGGTTTCAAACCTGCATATGGGCGGATATCGAGGTATGGGTTGATTGCCTACGCTTCCTCGTTTGATCAGATCGGTATTTTATCTAACAATGTGGCAGACACTGTAAAAATTTTAGAGGTTATTGCCGGACCGGATGAGTATGATAGTACCGTGCTACCTAAACCCTTCGATAACAAAACTGACCCTTCGAACCCTACTTCATACCGAATTGGATATTTTCCAGAATGGATCAATCATCCGTCTATTGATCCTGAAATAGCACATATGTTCCATCATCAGCTGACCCTCCTCAAGGAACAAGGTCACCAGGTGGAAACTATTCAATTTAAACTGACGGATTATATCGTACCTGCTTACTATATTCTAACCACAGCGGAAGCATCTTCCAATCTGGCCAGGTATGATGGGGTGCGTTTTGGGAATGCTATCGATAAATCAGGTTCCCTCGAACACTTTTATAGAGAAAACCGTACCCAAGGGTTCGGCGCTGAAGTGAAAAGGCGGATCATGCTGGGAACCTTTGTGCTGAGCGCGGGTTATTTTGATGCCTATTTTACTAAAGCTCAACAAGTCAGACAACAATTAAAAAAACATACAGAATTGATTTTTAATGAATTTGATTTCATTCTGGCTCCCAATTCCCCTACAACGGCTTATCCCTGTGGTGCCCTGAAAAATGACCACCTGGCGATGTATATGGGAGATTTATTTACTGTTTTCGCCAATCTTACAGGAATTCCTGCAATCAGCCTGCCTCTTTTTAAACATTCCTCTAACCTTCCCTTTGGATTACAGGTACTCTGTTCCCCATCGAATGAGTTATCTTTGCTTCGCTTTTCGCATCAATTGATGCAACAATAAAGGAGCGTAAGAACTGTGTGATTGGGCTTTCCATAAAATAAAATTTGTGATGAACAAACTTTTATTGTTAACCACTACCCTATTATGTTTGAATCTGAAGGGCTATCCTTCAGGTATGCAGCAACAAGGAGGACTTTCTTCACAAAAACCCGTTCAGGATTCATTGATCAAGGAAGCTGTACCAGAAGATCCGAAAGATGGTTTTAAAGACTTATTTGAAAAGGGTACTGACAAAACAAATTATACTACAAGGCTCAATCCAAAGGCAGTCAGTTTTGTAGAAGATTATATAGAGTCAGATGGCAGTCGGTTGGCCCGGATGAAAGGTTGGGGCAAACCTTTTTTTGACAAGATCAATACTATTTTCCTCCTTCATAACCTGCCGGTTGAATTAAAATACCTCGCAGTTATAGAATCTGATCTCAAAGCTTCCGCGACTTCTGTAGTTGGAGCTGCCGGTCCGTGGCAATTGATGGCACCTACTGCCCGGGGACTGGGGCTCCGTGTCAATCATATAGTAGATGAGAGAAGAAATTTTATTAAAAGTACCCAGGCAGCAGCCCGCTACCTCACAGATCTATATTCAATTTATGGAGATTGGCTGCTGGTAATTGCGGCTTATAATAGTGGACCAGGAAATGTAAATGTGGCCATTCGAAAAAGCGGTAGCAGGAATTTTTGGGAATTACAGAATTACTTACCAGCTGAATCCCGTAACCATGTCAAAAAATTTATAGCAACCCACTACATCATGGAAGGTGATGGCGGAAGGACCACCCTTACGAAAAAGGAAACAGATGGCCTATCCAGACCCATTACTTCTACTGAAGGAAGTTATCCGGTAATCAATATCACTGGAAAGTTCGTTTCATTGGCGATTACCCAGCAAATCGGGATGACAAAAACAGATTTCGACAGATTGAATCCAAATTTTGACCGGCTAATATCCTCTGATGGTAGTTATGATTTGCGACTGAGCAATGACAAACTGCTTCTTTTTCAAGCCCGCCGCAACCAGATTCTGGACCAGTCTATTCATCTTATATTGAACTCAGGACGATAATCTGATGCCCTCCTAAGTCAAACATTGTGCGTTTGAACAGGAACAGCCTTCTTCAACTTTTAATTCCTTAACCGCCCAAAACATTTTTCATAGCTGCTCCTTTTAACTGGCACTCTTCCCATTCGGAAATAGGGTCGCTGTAAAAAGTAATTCCAGAACCAACCTGGTAGGACAGATATCGGGTAGACTGCTGGTACATGATGCTTCTGATCACCACATTGAAATCAAAGTCTCCTGCAGGATCTATATAGCCTACTGAGCCAGAAAATATTCCACGCGACGACACTTCATAATCATCAATCAACTCCATCACTTTATGTTTAGGAGCCCCTGTCATGGAGCCCATAGGAAAGGTGGCCTCAATGATATCAGAAAATTTAGTTCCAGCCTTCAGGCATCCTTTAATCGTAGAAACCATCTGGTGGACAAAAGGAAAGGTGTATACGCCATAAAGTTCTTCCACTTTCACGGATGCTTCTTCACATATCTTGGAAAGATCGTTACGAACCATATCAACGACCATGACGTTTTCTGCCCGGTCCTTGGCACTGTCTTCTAAGGCATTTTTTAATCGTTTGTCGTTTTCACGATCATTCAAATCCCTACGTGCCGTTCCTTTCATGGGTTGGGATATCAGCTCACGCCCCGTTTTTTTCAAAAACCTTTCAGGGCTGGCACACATCAGGAAGTGGTCATTCAGTTTGTAAAATGCAGAAAATGGATGGGGTGAATAACGGGTCAGTTCAAGAAAAATGTGAAGCGGGCTAATCACAACCTCTTGGGCATAAAATTCATGGCAAAAATTGATTTCATAGCAATTGCCCTTTGCGATGTGATCCTTCAGTATTCCAATTTTATCAAGATATTCCTTCTGAGATAACCTTTGCTGAAGTTTTACAGGTTCAGTAGGTAGGGATACCTCCAGTGCTTCCAGAACTTCCTGATAAATGCCGGATGGGTTTACGGCTTCAATCAACAACTCATGCCCGCAAATTCTGAAGAATATTTGAGGTTTGAAAAAATAGAAAACCGGAAATCCAATCCGATCTTCTTTGGTACCTTTCAGTTGATGGATCTGATTTTTCAGTTCATACGATAAGTGACCAAAAACCCAGTATGGATCACGGGCAATGAATGCATCCAGTTCGGCAAGGTTTCCTGATGAAACAAATTCTCTTACACCAACTCCCAGCAAGCAGTCATACTGATGCGGCTGAATGGCATAATCAAAGTTGTCCAAAAAACAAAAGATGCCGGACCGGTTCGCCCAGGCCAGCATCTTTTTTTTGAAATCAACTACATCTTCTACATAAAAGTTGCAGTTTGTCAGGAATTATAATTGTTAAGTGACTGATTAAAAATCCTCTTCTTCCTCCTCAAAACCACCATCATTAAAAAGATCCAGGTCCTTGAAATCTTCTTCTTCTTCCACCTTAAATTCTTCCTCCTCCTCGCCCTTGCCGCTTTTACCTTTTCTTGATTTAGGTAAATCAAATTCTTCAAAGTCAGGGTCCCATTCTTCTTCTTCACTTTCCTTCACATCTGCGTCATCATCCTTATCATCATCATCTGAATCCTCATCAACCTTTCCTTTCTTCGATGATTTTTTGGGTACTATCTCCTCGTCGTCAAAGTCATCATCATCGTCATCAGTTTTTTTGGGCCGCGCAGAAGTTTTTTTAGCCTGTGAAATCAGAACTTCAGCTATTGATTTTTCAGAGGTTACCTCCTCTCTTAAAATTATTGCCATATTGTATTGGATTACCCTGTAAAATTTAAGCGAAGAATTTAATCCGCCAAATTTCAAATAATATTTTTTTTAAGGACAATTTATTTTTAATCGGAAATTTTAATGATCTGATCCCTCCCAGGACCATTGGAGATGTAACTCACCGGAACAGAAAGTTTCTGACGAATGAATCCGATGTAGGTTCTCATAGCTTCCGGGATATTTGATGCTTCCTTTATTTTCGAGCTTTCTGCCTTCCAGCCCGGAAAGCTTTCATAGTGAGGCTGTATGGAATGGTGGTTCATCTGAAAAGGTATCTCGCTGGTTTCCTTGCCATTGATAGCATAATGCGTGCAGATTTTAAGCTCATCAAAAGTATCTAACACGTCGGCTTTAGTCATGACCAGCTGAGTAACTCCATTGAGCATACAGGCATATTGAAGAGCAACCATGTCCATCCATCCGCATCGTCTGGGTCGGCCGGTTGTGGCTCCAAATTCATTTCCTAATTTCCTGAGTTGTTCACCAGTATCATTGTCCAGTTCAGTGGGAAATGGTCCACCTCCCACCCGGGTGCAATAAGCCTTGGTGACGCCAATCACGTCTTTAATTTTTTGAGGAGCCACTCCCAGCCCATTGCAAACAGCAGCGGATATGGTATTGCTGGACGTAACAAAAGGGAAGGTGCCAAAATCAATATCCAACATGCTGCCCTGTGCTCCTTCTGCCAGCACTTTCTTTCCTTCACTAATCCGCTGGTTGAGAAAATATTCACCGTTCACGATATTCAGTGTCTTTAGAAATTCCACTGCTTCAAAAAACTCTTCTTCCCATTCTGAAATTTCTTCTGTGAAATTATAATTGTCAAGTAACTTCTGGTGTTTCAGTCTGAGTTTGATGTAGGAGGTGATAAAACTTTTATGCAGGAGGTCTCCCACCCGTAATCCATTTCTCCCCGTTTTATCCATGTATGCGGGACCGATACCTTTCAGGGTGGAACCAATTTTTTCATGACCCTTCGATAATTCTGCTGCTTTGTCCAGCGCCCTGTGGGTAGGAAGAATCAGGTGTGTCCTTTCAGAAATAAAAAGATTTTTTTTCAGATCCACTCCATAAGGGGCTACAGAATTGGCTTCTTTACGAAGCGTAACAGGATCGAGCACTACCCCATTTCCAATGAGGTTTACAGTGCCAGTATGAAAAACCCCCGAGGGGATCTGGTGTAAAACTATTTTTTTGTTTTCAGGACCTACATACAAGGTATGCCCGGCGTTGGGGCCGCCTTGAAAACGGGCAATTACATCATAGTGGGAAGCAAAATAGTCAACGATCTTGCCTTTTCCTTCATCACCCCATTGCAAACCAAGGATTACATCAACCATAATTTTTTATTCACGCTGGCAAATGTAATGGTTAAAAAAATGCCACCATCGCGGGCCTTTTTCTTTCTGAATGAGCACCACTCTATTCATACAGGAATGCTGATCCAGACCAAAACATTCTACTGACCCGCTTTTGAATTGGTCTGACTGGAGCCAAATTAAACTGCATCCGTTTCGAACCTTTCCACGGAATCGATTCCGTTCAGGCTCTTCAATCGATTGACCAGTTCATCCAGTTCTTCTTTATCGTGTACAAATAATTTGATCGATCCTTCAAAAAGTCCTTCCTTAGATTCAATTGTAATTGCAGATATATTGATCCTCAGGTCACCACTGATGATGGTAGTGATCTTATTCACCACGCCTACATCATCCATGCCAATGATCTTAAGACCTGTGAGAAAGGAGATCTCTTTATTTTTTGCCCATTTGGTTTTTACGATCCGGTGCCCGTAATTAGACAACAGCTTGGCAGCATTAGGACAAGTAGTCCGGTGAATGGTAAGTCCTTTGCCAGTTGTTACAAAACCAAAAACGTCATCTCCCGGTATCGGCTTGCAGCAATTGGCCAGAGTATACATGATCTTATCACTGCTTTCTCCGAAAATAATCAGTTCTGTATCTTTTTTTGTCAGGCCCGGGTGATAGTGTTCCGGCTTGATTTCAGTGATGCGTGTAGGCCTTGGCGCCTCCAGTTTATCTCCCAAAATCTTAAACTCCTTTAATTCCTTGAGATCAATATTTTTAATGGCAACCTGGTAGTACAATTCGAGTGGAGCATTGAGCTTATAAAAGAATACCAGTTCATCAATATTGTGTGCATTGACTGCAACTCCCAGTGCCTCCAGTTTACGTTGCACAGTATATTTTCCTTCTTCCGCAACAGATTTTTTTTCTTCCTTCAGCGAATCTTTGATCTTGCTTCGCGCCTTGGCAGTTAAAATAAAGTTCAGCCAGTCATCTGATGGCTTTTGTTTGTTGGAGGTAATAATTTCTACCTGGTCTCCACTGCGCAATTTATGACTGATCGGAACCAGCTTGTGATTGACTTTGGCGCCGATACACTTGGTACCCACTTCACTGTGAACAGCAAAAGCAAAATCCAGGGCCGTAGCGCCAATAGGCAACATCTTTACGTCTCCTTTTGGCGTATAGATATAAATTTCCTCTGCAAGGAAACTCCGTTTGAAATCGTGCAGGAAGTCTACGGAATCAACATCCTGGCTGGATATTACTTCCCTGATCTGGGTAAACCATTTATCAAAACGGCTTTCATCAGTAGCACCCTCTTTATATTTCCAGTGGGCGGCAAGACCTTTTTCGGCAATCTCGTTCATCCTTTTAGAACGTATTTGAACTTCTACCCACTTTCCCTGGGGTCCCATCACGGTAGTGTGAAGGGCTTCATATCCATTACTTTTTGGATTGCTTAACCAGTCTCGCAGCCGTTCAGGTGATGGTGAATATTCATCCGTGATCATGGAATATACTTTCCAGCAATCCTCTTTTTCTTTTTCTGGTGGAGAATTTACAATGATGCGTATCGCAAACAAGTCATATACTTCTTCAAAGG
>JANLYU010000402.1:0-12523 GCA_031365785.1 Flavisolibacter sp.
CTGCATAAACGCCTTCATAAAATTCATCCAGTGCTTCCACGGAAAACCTGTTACTGAAGCCAAGCCCCAGAATGATCTGGGTGGCTGTAGCATTCATGGCGCAGATATCACTGACATTTACCACCACGCTTTTGTAGCCCAAATGTTTTAAAGGTGTATATATTAAATCGAAATGGACTCCTTCTATCAGCAGGTCATTGGTAATCACTGTTTGTTTACCAAAATGGTCAATCACGGCCGCGTCATCACCCACCCCAACAATGCTGGATGCATTTTGTACTTCTATATTTCTGGTGAGGTGGTCAATCAGCTGAAACTCACCGAGGGTTGACACTTCAGTTCTGCTTTCGCTCATAGATCTATTTTAATTTAAGACAGGGGAGGTACATTTCCCTTGATCCATTCCAGTAATTCAGCATGAATGATTTGGTTGCTTGCAATGATGCCGGGCTGGTAGGGCGAATAGGGGTCTCCTTTCAGGTCGGTCACCTTGCCGCCAGCTTCTTCCACCATCAAATAACCCGCTGCGCTATCCCACGCCTGCAGCTGGTGTTCATAAAAACCATCGAATCTTCCACAGGCTACCCATGCCAGGTCAATAGCAGCTGATCCCAGACGACGTACAGGAATACCTCTCCTGATAAAACGTTCGAACACCTGTAAGGGTCCGTTGGGGTGGTCGAGATAGGTATAGGGAAAACCTGTTACGAGGCAGGCATTGATCACCTTTTCTTTTTTACTCACGCTGATAGGCCGGTCGTTCAACGTAGCACCCTTTCCTTTCTCCGCCACAAACAACTCATTGATATAGGGATTGTAGATCGCACCAAGGATCATTTTTTTCTGATACTCCACCCCAATTGAAATACAGCAGATAGGAATACGATGCGCAAAATTGACGGTTCCATCAATGGGATCTATGATCCATTTGTAATTCGAATCCTGAACCAGGTCTCCACTTTCCTCCGTGAGGATGTGATGGTCAGGAAAATTTTTCCGGATCACTTCCATAATTACTTTTTCTGAAGCATGGTCTACTTCTGTAACGAGGTTGTTGATCCCTTCCTTGTTGGAGATCTTGAAATCAAGGTCAATAAAACGGCGCATTTCACTGGCGGCTGCCTGTATCGCTTCAAGTAGGGTGCTTTTGAGCATCGTCAAAGGTAGTATAGTCTAGTGATGGTCCATAGTCCATGGTCCATAGTCCATGGTCCATAGTCCATTGTCCATTATTCCTTGTTCCTTGTTCTATATTACTGTAGGTTTGTCCGTTTACAAACTTCTGTTTTGAGGCTGACCGTTATCATAGTCAACTATAATGTAAAATATTTTCTTCAGCAGTGTCTCTATTCTCTTCGGAGAGCTCAGACCAATTTAATGGTGGACGTGGTGGTGGTAGACAATCAGTCTACAGACGGGAGTATAGCTTACCTACGCCCCCTTTTTCCTGAAGTGCAATTCATTTTAAATGAAACCAATACCGGTTTCGCCAGCGCCTGTAATAAGGGCATGTTGCAGGCGAAGGGTGATGTGTTGTTATTCCTGAACCCGGATACACTACTTGCCGAAGACACCCTGGAGCAATGCCTGGGTTTTATTCAATCAAACCCTTCCTGCGGCGCATTGGGAGTGAGGATGGTAGATGGTTCCGGGAAATTTTTAAAGGAATCCAAGCGTGCTTTTCCTTCACCTGCCACCTCCCTGTTCAAGTTATCAGGGCTCTCTGTTTTATTCCCTCGTTCACCATTGTTCAGCCGCTATCACCTTGGACATCTCGACAAAAACGCAACCCATGTAGTGGATGTATTGGCAGGAGCTTTTATCATGATCCGGAAAGAAGTGATGGAGCAGGCAGGTGGTTTCGATGAAGCCTTTTTCATGTACGGGGAAGACATAGACCTAAGCTTTCGCATCCAGCAACTGGGTTATCAGAACTATTATTTTGCAGGAACCACCATCATTCACTTCAAAGGAGAAAGTACCAGGAGAGGAAGTCTGAATTATGTGCGCATGTTTTATCAAGCCATGAGCATATTTGTACGGAAGCATTATGGCGGCACCCGTGCAGGACTATTCAACACGGCTATTCATGGTGCCATCTGGATGCGCGCCCTGTTAGCAGCGCTCCTTAAAATGCTGAAAAAAACGGGACTGCCTTTCTTTGACGCATTGCTGATCCTTTTTTCTTTCTGGGCGGTAAAAAACTTCTGGGTAGCCTATATCAGGAAAGGGATTATATATCCCGACCAATTGTTGTGGGTGTCTATTCCGGCCTTTACTTTACTCTACCTGTCCGTTGCTTACTATGCCGGGTTGTACAACCGCGTGTACCGGAATGCCAACCTGGTCCGCTCCACCTGTATAGCCACCCTGGTGTTGTTAGCGCTGTATGCGTTGCTGCCCGAACAGCTCAGGTTTTCAAGGGGTATCGTTGTTTTTGGAGCCATGGTAGCTCTTTTGCTGATCAGTCTTTTCCGTGCACTGCTCATCAGGTTGAAGGTGCTTTTTCAGCCGGCAGACCAAATACAAACGCCCTATTTGATGGTAGCAGGAACCCCGGAAGAGTACGAGCTGGTAAAAAAAATACTGTATGAAAATAAAATGGGCGACAAGGTCATTGGGCGTTTAGATGTTTCAGGAGAAAGGGAAAGCGCCATTGCAGCAGTGGATCAACTGATAGCCACCGCAACCTCTTTGAATGCCAAAGAAGTGATCTTTTGTGCGGGACGCCTCTCTTATTTGCGCATCATTCAGGAAGTAGAAGCCATCAGCGGAAGACTCAGGTCGCGGTTTTATTCAGGGGGAGGGATTGTTGGCAGTGATGATCAAAATACCAATGGGGCCATTGTTTCACCGGACGCCGCCTTTAATTTAGAAGATCCAGGCAACAGGCGATTGAAAAGACTTGTGGATGTAGCTTCCTCCCTTTTATTCCTGCTTACCTTTCCTTTGCATTTTTTAATGGTGCACCATCCAGCCGTTTTTTTTCATCATTGTTTTCAGGTGCTTTCAGGAAAAAAAACATGGGTAGGTTATATCACCAAAGGACATCAATTACCCCTGCTTCCACCCGGAATAGCAGGCCCCAATGGTGTAGGCAAACAGGAAGGACAGCCACTTCCTCAGGAAAGTCTTCAGCTACTGGATTTCTGGTATGCGCATGATTACAACCCTTTTCAGGATGTTAGGATAATTTTTGAAAACTATAGAAATTTGGGCAATTAGTCAGTTGAGGCATCAACTGGGTATCTTTGGTAACAGGATAATTGATGTGAATGGCTAGAATAATTGATATAAAAATCCCCAGGGC
Source organism: Flavisolibacter sp. (assembly GCA_031365785.1). Lineage (GTDB taxonomy): Bacteria > Bacteroidota > Bacteroidia > Chitinophagales > Chitinophagaceae > Flavisolibacter. Next base: position 3,311 of record JANLYU010000402.1, read on the forward strand.
AATTGCTTCTGCGCTGCGGATACCGGAAAATGACTCCCGCCGGCAGCAATTGCGCGTCTTAAGAAATTTGCTGAAGAAGGCAAGATTCACGGAATTTGGCCAGCGATACCGGTTTGATGAAATTCTTTTCAACCGTCACATCGGTAAGGAATTTCAAAGTAAGGTCCCTGTACATGACTATAATAAGATCTATGAAAACTGGTGGAAGAAAACACTGGAAGGGGTGCCAGACGTAACCTGGCCTGGAAAAATAAAATATTATGCGCTCAGTTCTGGAACTTCAGAGGCAGCCAGCAAATACATTCCGGTTACCAAGGAAATGTTGCGTAGCAACCGGGTCAATTATATCCGGCAACTGATCTCTCTTTTTGCGTATGAACACTTACCGCGCAATGCTGTTACCAAAGGCTTTCTAATTGTGGGCGGCGCCACCGATCTAGAAAAAGGAAAGGCAGGCTGGTTTGCTGGTGACCTTAGTGGTATCCTGGCCAAGAACAGGCCTTTCTGGTTCCAGACATTTTATAAACCAGGGGGCCGGATCGCCAGGATCAAAGACTGGAATGAAAAGCTCAATGAGATCGTTGAAAATGCACCCAACTGGGATATAGGCTACATCGTTGGTGTTCCGGCATGGTGCCAGATGTGTATGGAAATGATCGTGGAGCACTACAAGGTCCAAACCATTCATGATATATGGCCTAACCTGGGATTTTTTGTTCACGGAGGAGTTGCCTTTGAACCTTATAAAAAAGGGTTTGAAAAATTATTGGGGAAGCCCATTATTTACATAGAAAATTATCTCTCCAGCGAAGGATTTCTGGGTTACAAAGCCCATGAGGGTGCCAAGGGCATGAAGCTGATCCTGGACAATAACATTTTTATGGAGTTTGTTCCTTTTAATGACAAAAACTTCGACAGTGATGGAAAAATGGTCGACATACCGGAAGCATTGATGGTACATGAAGTGGAGGAAGGAATAGATTATGCATTGCTGATAAGCACCAATTCCGGTGCCTGGCGGTATTTAATCGGCGACACCGTAAGATTTGTGGACCTTGAACGCAACGAAGTAGTGATCACCGGAAGGACCAAGCATTTCCTAAGCCTGGTAGGTGAACACTTAAGCGTAGAGAATATGAACAAAGCGGTGGAGTTGGTGAGCAATGAGTTCAATATTTCTATTCCTGAATTTACGGTGGTTGGGTTTCCTTATGAAAACCTTTTTGCTCATCAATGGTACGTGGCCTGCAACGACCCCATTGATAAAGAAGTTTTGGTCAGAAGGATAGATGAGCATCTTTGTGAACTCAATGACGACTATGCAGTGGAAAGAAAAGGCGCCCTCAAAAATGTTTTTCTTGAAAAGCTGCCTGAAGAAACTTTTTTGAAATTCATGCAAATCAAAAATAAACTGGGCAGCCAGCACAAATTTCCCAGAGTGATGAAAGGAAAAATGCTGCAGGACTGGAATGCTTTCCTGGCCACCCTGGTGTAATCCAACGAAATACCTTCATCAGCTAATAGGTAAGACCGTTGAAAATATTTTACTGAATTATTTAAAGCGTACTCACTTTTATCCCCACACGGAACGCATTATATTGCAGCACATGCAGCAGAAAAACCTGTTCGTTCGTATCTGGCGTGTGCTAAAACGGACCTTGCTGATACTTTTCATTTCCCAGTTTTTGTACATCCTGCTTTTGAAATGGGTAGATCCTCCCATTACGCTGACGCAGTTGTACAACTGGATCAGCGGTTACGGGCTGAAAAGGGATTATGTACGGTATAACCAGATGTCCTATCAAATAAAACTGGCTGCGATCGCTACAGAAGACCAGATCTTTCCGGACCACAGCGGGTTTGACTGGAAGAGTATTGAGAAAGCGATGAAGTACAATGAAAAAAAACCCAACCGGATCCGAGGTGCCAGTACTATCAGCCAGCAGGTGGCGAAGAATGTTTTTCTATGGCAGGGCCGTGACTTTATCAGGAAGGGACTGGAAATTTATTTCACCAAAATGATTGAATGGATATGGGGGAAGAAACGCATTCTTGAAGTTTACCTCAATGTGATAGAAATGGGGAAGGGCGTTTTTGGGGTAGAAGCAGCTTCACAGGCATATTTTAATAAACCTGCTATTCAACTCAATAGAAGGGAAGCTGCCATGATCGCGGCCAGTCTTCGAAATCCCAAACGATACACTGTAAAACCTGCTTCGCCTTTTGTGGTGGTGAAAAGCGGTTGGATCATCCGGCAAATGAGCATTCTGGAAAAGGACCCGGATGTTCAGAAAATCATCAGGTGATCAATTTTTTTTAAAATTCAGATCTACCAGGTGCACGGCCAGCTGGAGCCGCTGCACATCGGATCCGGATATTTCAGCCCACTTTGTACCATCATTGATCAGAATATCCCTGTACATTTTAAAAAGTTTTTTCCTCATATCCAGTTTGGGATACTCGCGCAATTCATCTTTCACCCAGGGAAGGTCTATGTCGCATAAAAGAAACAAGTCGTATTTCCGCTGGGCTATTTGTTTCAGAATCCAGGTGTGGCATTGTTCAAAGACCACTTCACACCACACCTTCATGACATACATGTCCGTGTCGATGAAATAGAGGCCGTTCTTCGCTTCACGCATCATGGTATCTTCCAACTCGGTCTGTCCGTGCGCAATATTCAAAAGATCCGCATAGGTATACTTGCCATCGGTTTGCTGTAAGTATTCACGGGCGAATTCTGGGCACCAACTGGTTTTGTAATAATCTGCCAGTTGTGCGCACAGCGTGCTTTTCCCTGTTGATTCCGGACCGAGGACAATGATTTTCTTCATAGCGCTGCTAAGAATTGGGTGTAAAGATGTCAACTAAATTGTTTCCATACGGCCCTTTGCTACAATTTTTACAATTGAGAAGTTGTGGCAGCCACCTTCAACTTTCTACGGAGCGCTTTTTTCCTCCATTCCGCCAAACCCCAAAAAGCAAGGAACAGTAAGATCAGGTAATACACGGAAGTCAGCGAATAATGTTTTACAAAATAAAGTGGTACAGATGCTACATTGGTGGCAATCCACCAGATCCAGCTTTCTACTTTTTTTCTGGCCATCAGCCACATACCTGTGTAGGCGGAACCTGATGCAAAGGCATCTGCCCAGGGGATGGTATTGGCGTAAAAAACCTGTTTCAAATAGGTGAGTGAAAAGAAGATGATTATATAAAAAAAGGAAAAGAAGGCCAGCTGCTGCCACCTTTCCCTGGTAGAACTAAAAGTGATCTGCAAAACGTGCTGCCGCTGATCATTTTTTCTTGTCCAGATGATCCAGCCATAAATGCTGACCACTGTATAATATACATTTACACTGGCTTCTCCATACAAATGTATTTTGATGCTCAGGTACACGTAGATGATGGTATTGACCAGACCTATAGGGTACACCAAAATATTTTCTTTTTTTGAAAACCAAACGCTGGCGATCCCTGTAATCACTGCCAGATATTCCAGTAAGGTGGTGTGTCGGAGGTCCTGAAAAAATTGTTGAAGAAAATCATGCATGTTTGCAAACCTACTTAAAGACCATTAAACACATTTGTAACACCTGAAGGTGCGCAGGTAGCGGATACCTTTCCTGGTTTGGAAATAAGTAGGAATCTGATTGTGGCTTGGTGTTAGTTTGGTGGTAACTTCAAAATGAAGGTGTGGAAAAGCCGAAAAGCCAGTGTTGCCACTCAGGCCAATTAGCTCATGCTGTTGAACTGAATCTCCCACACTAACCAGCGCGCCTCCTGGCATCAGGTGCCAGTAGTGACCATATGTTCCGTCTTCATGTCTGATGATGACATGATTGCCCTTGTTAAGGTATTTATGCCCGAGTCCACCGGCATGTGAATCTTCTTTCACCTCCACTACCACGCCTCTCCTGGCAGCACAGACCCTGGTGCCTCTTTTCATTTTGAAATCAAGTGCATATTCTCCTTTGTGTGAAAGAAATGTCTGATAACCCTGTACCAGGAAATGACAAGTACCTTTTTCATAGGGAAGTGTATATACATAACTACTGTCCCTGTTAGAGGAACGCGGCGCATCCGGTACGGAGTGTTGTGATAAACTTATTAGCGGAAGAAATAAAAACAGGGCTATCGAAATGCGGATCATACCACAAAAGTAGAATGCTTTTAATGCTATTTAGGTACATTTATTCCATGGGTATTTGTCGTTCTCCTTCTACTTCCAATGTTTTTGCAAAGATGGTCAACCCACTTTTGTGCCTGATTCTTATTCTTGCATTGTTATACCTGGGACAGGAAATCCTGAAACCGCTTGCTTTTTCGTGCATCACGGCGCTGATGCTGATCTCACCCTGCAAATATTTTGAACGACAGGGATTTCCCCGTGCTGCTGCCGCTTTGATCTGTCTGTTGCTTGGATTGATTTTATTCTTAGCTGTATTTTATTTTATTTCCAACTCCATTGTAAGTTTCAGGAACGACCTCCCCCTGATGATGGATAACATTGATGCTTCCATGAAACAACTGGAAGTCTGGGTACAGAATACTTTTGATGTAAGCCGAAAAGAGGTCAAGGACCTGGTGGAATCATCTACAAATAAGGTGCTGCCCTCCACCTCTTCTATTGTAAAGGGAACGGTGACTACAGTTACCAGCGTTCTGTTCCTGGGCATCATTATTTTTATCACCACCTTTTTGCTACTCCTGTATAGAGGGCTCATTGTTTTATTTTTCGAAAGTATGTTCGCCACTGAGTACACAGAAAAAATACATGTCATTTTTAATAAAACCAGGTTCGTGGTCCGGAATTATATTGCAGGACTTTGCATTGAGATGGTGATCATTGCAGTAGCCAACTGTTCTATTTTTTTTATTCTGGGTGTAAAATATGCCTTGCTGCTCGGGGTGATCGGAGCGATCCTGAATATCATCCCTTACCTTGGAATTTTCATGGCCTGTATCCTTAGCACCCTGATCACGCTTACCACTAATTCACCGAGCACCGTTATTTGGGTGATTATATCCCTGATCATCATACACATGCTGGACAGTAATATTCTGATGCCGCGGATTGTAGGTTCCAAGGTGAAGCTCAATGCTCTTGCTACTATTTTGGGAATCATTACGGGCAGTGCGCTTTGGGGAATACCCGGCACCTTTATGGCGGTACCGATCATGGCGGTGCTGAAAGTTGCTTTTGAAGAAATAGAACCTTTCAAACCCTTCGCCATCATTATGGGTGAAGATGTATCGGTAACCTCACTTTCCAGGCCTGTCCTGCACAAAATTGCAAAGTCGGTACGCAGAAAACCGGCAAAAAATATTTGACAGGGCTTAAGAAACTAAAGGTTTTTCATCCGGTGGTACTTTTTCCCCGGCTTCAGGTATTCGATACCTTTCTGGGTTTTAAATCTGGTGGGCAAGGGCATTCTTGTTCCGTTTGGTGAAGGACCCCATACAATGAAATGAAGGTGGGGAAAAGCCGCATAGCCAGTACTTCCGCTCAGAGCAATCAATTGTCCCTGATGAACCGTATCACCAACTGAAACTCTAACACCGGCAAAAGCCAGGTGTCCATAGTAAGCCTGTGATCCATCGCTATGAAGTAATACTACCAGGTTGCCCTTGTGCAGGTATTTTTTTCCGATGCCACCTTTCTTGAATCGTTGTTCAAGTCTGACAACCGTACCGCTCCGTGCTGCGGTTACGGGAGTACCTTTTTTCATGCTGAAGTCAAGCGCCAGCCGGTCTTTATGGGAGAAGCGGGAGTTGTATCCCTGAATTAAGAAATGCGAGCGGCCTTCAGGGAATGGTAAGGCATATACATATGAAGTATCCTTATTTTGTTCAGCCGATGAAGCAAAATGGTGTTGCACTCCACAGGAAAAAAAAGTCATGGAAAGGAAGGCAAGGAGTTTTATAGGGAGATTCATATGCTCATGAGCCACACACCAGGGAAATTATTCTGCTTCCGCTACTACTTCCTTGACTTCAGGGATCATCCTTTTCATCATCCCTTCTATGCCGGCCTTGAGTGTGATCATGGAAGAGGGGCAACCGCTGCAGCTTCCCTGAAGCATCAGGTTTACAACACCATCATTATAACTTTTGAACTGAATGGCACCGCCATCCATTTCAACAGCTGGTTTCACGTAATTTTCCAGCAGCTCCTTCACTCTTTTTACCACATCATCGTCATCTGCGCTGACCACATTGGAACTCTCCTGCTTCACAGTAGATAGTTCTTCTTCATTGATGACAGGCTTTCCTTCTTCAAGGTATTGTTTCAGAAACTCACGTATGGCTGGTATCACATCACTCCAGTCGGTATCAGGTGTTTTGGTGAGGGTGACGAAATTAGATGCAATGAAAACAGACTTGATAAACGGAAATCCAAACACTTCTGTGGCTAAAGGAGAGGGTTTTGCGCTTTCCACATCAGAAAAATCAATGCTTTTACCCGGATACAGGAGTTTATTGGCAACAAACTTCATGGTTTCAGGGTTCGGTGTCATTTCTGTATAGATACTGATGACGGGGTTGCCTGTTTTGATCATAACTTTTAATTGAAGGGCAAATTTACAAATTAAAGTGCTGTAAAGGTGGCGTAAAACCTATGCGTATACCATTTGATCATCTTTTAACGAAACCTGCTGCTTCATTATGTCCTTTTTCAACACATACTCGACGGGAATCCAAAAATCATAGACAATCAATGGCGGATGGCGCCTTGATGCTTGTGTTGATAGGAAGCTATTGCATGTTTTTTATGGTTTAGTTTCCGCCGGACAGGTTGTGGCGGGCTCATTTTTCTGATGGCTCCGGATTGCTTTTTTACAGGCCTGGTTATATGTCTTGCGGGTAAAGGATGGGTATGAACAACCATCCTGCTATGGCTTGCTTCCTTTTTCTTCAAAACTTTTTTCACTTGATGCGGTGCGGACATGCCATGTGTGACCGTTGTTTTAGTTGTTGAACCTGCAGGTACTTTGCTGCTTATTACTTTCTCTTTTTTAATACCGGATTCCGGCTGTTTATCGACTTCATCATTTTTTTCTTCAGCTTTGAGATTTTCCCATGCATTGATCCGTGCTGTGGCCATAGCTTTTCTTTGGGCTTCATTTCTTTTGGCCGCCGCCGCTGCTTTACCGGCACTGATTTTTTCTTTCTCTGATTCTTTGATAAAAGCATCTTTTGACCTGGAGGTGCCAATGGAAGTGAATGAAGCAGGGTGTATTTTTGATAAGGTATCAGGTGTATTTGGTTGTGCCTGTGGTACCAATATAGTCAACTCAAGGATGACAAAAAAGGTGATAGGTAGAGCGGTTTTCATAGGAGGCAGTTTGGTAGTATAATATAAAGGAATTCTGTGCCGGGTTGTGTGAACCCGTAAATAATTGTGTGGCACCGCTAATATTTCCTAAGAAAAATCACGAGGGTTCAGACAGGAATATCCGAAGTATAAAATTTAAATGGAATAAGTAAAGGGGGGATGGCTGGTTGCCCAATTCAGGAAACAATCATGACCCTGGCATAATTCAACATGATCTTTTTTTCACCATTTTCATCAAACCGGATGGTGGCGACGGGGTTATGACTGGAACCTTCCAGCCTGGTGACCTCACCAAAACCAAATTTCTGGTGTTCTATCTTCATACCCACTTCCAGTTTGGAGGCGTCGCTGGGAATAAAATTAGGTGAAGGCACGTGCGTGATTTCCTTAGGCCTGGTATTACCGGTGATCAGGGTGGAAATAAAATTTTTCTCTTTTGGTTCCTGGCTATTTCCGGCTCCCCGATGCATCCTTTCAAAAGCGCTTCCCATACCAAAACCAGAATTCGTCTGGTTTTTTACACCTCCTCCGGCGTAAGACTTGTCAACAAAGTCCATCGGAATTTCGTCAATAAAACGGCTGTGGTCATTTTGTTGCAGGTTGCCAAATTTATACCTGGTATTGGCGTGACTCAGGTACAACCTGCCTTTGGCACGCGTGATGGCTACATAAAATAGACGCCTTTCTTCTTCCAGCTCTTCGCGTGTATTGATGCTCATAGCATTTGGGAAAAGTCCTTCTTCGAGTCCGCCGACAAATACCACAGAAAACTCAAGTCCTTTGGCGGCGTGTATGGTCATTAGTTTTACGGTGTCGGCGTTGGGGTCTTTTTCATCCGCGTCTGTCAAAAGGGTGATTTGTTGCAGGTAAGCAGAAAGACTTTTATCTCCCACTTCACCGCTTTCTTCACTGGAGGGCGTTTCTGTGAATTCCTTGATGGAGTTCAGCAATTCCTGGATGTTCTCATAACGCTGAATACCTTCCGTGCTTTTATCATTGAACAGTTCTTTTACAAAAGACGTCTGCCTGCCCACATGATGAGCGATGTCGTAGGCATTTTTATTGCCCAGCATAGAATGAAAGCTCCTGATCATGAGTACAAATTCCTCGATCGCATTCAGTATACCAGCCTTGAAACCAAACATCGGAGCGCTCTCCAGCACCTGCCACATGCTGATGTTGTTTTCATTAGCGGCCAGGATCGCACGGTCTACTGAGGTTTTCCCAATGCCACGAACGGGATAATTAATGATGCGCTTGAGCGCTTCTTCATCTCTTGGATTCACAATCATGCGCAGGTAGGCGATATAATCCTTGATTTCTTTACGCTGGTAAAAGGAAATGCCACCATAGATGGTGTAAGGAATATTCATTCTGCGCAGGCTTTCCTCGAATGACCTGCTTTGCGCATTCGTTCTGTACAAAATGGCAAAATCCTTATTGTTGTAATGATTGCGCAGCCGCTGTTCCTGTATGGCATCCGCAACAAACTTTCCTTCGTCATTGTCGGTCATGGTGCGCACGAGACGAATCTTTTCCCCGGCTGCATTCTCCGTGAAAAGTGTTTTTGGAATTTGTCCTTTGTTGTTCTTGATCACTTCATTAGCGATGCTCAGGATGTTTTGGGTGCTCCTGTAATTCTGCTCCAGCTTGATCACCTTTACTTCATCATAATCTTTCTGGAACTGAAGTATATTTTCAATGGTGGCTCCGCGGAATGAATAAATGCTTTGTGCATCATCGCCTACCACACATACATTTTCGTGAACCGCGCCAAGTAATTTGATGATCTCATACTGCGCGGGGTTGGTATCCTGGTACTCATCGATCAGGATGTATTTGAATTTGTGCTGGTACTTGTGCAATACTTCGGG
>JANLYU010000415.1:0-11768 GCA_031365785.1 Flavisolibacter sp.
CAAACAAAGGGTCGGATGACAAACAAAGGGTCGGATGACAAACAAAGGGTCGGGATGACAAACAAAGGGTCGGCATGACAACAAAAAGTCGGGATGACAAACAAAAGGTCGGATGACAAACAAAAGGTCGGGATGACAAACAAAAGAAAGCATCCCTACTTATACCACTTCATAGCGTCAGGTCCTGAACTGCACTTATGAACTATGTACCATGAACCAAGAGCCATGAACCATAAACTATGATCCATGAAACATGATCCATCAGCTCTTCCCTCCCGACTACACTTGTCATCCGACGCAAGGAGGGATCTGTGATAAATGCCCATAAATCGGTTATATTGCAGCCCCAAAATCAGTATATGGAATATAGCAGAATTGTTGCCGTAACAGGGTTACCCGGATTATACGAAGTAGTAAGCAGTAAAACTGACGGAGCTATTGTTCGTTCACTGGAAGACCAGAGTACAAAGTTCATTTCTTCCCGAATCCACAACCTTTCCCACCTGGAAAGTATTGAAGTGTACACGGTGAATGATAATATTACCCTTGCAGATATTTTTTTATCGATGAAAGAAAGTGGTCAATCATTGCCTGATACAAAAGATAATAAAGTACTCAAAAGCTATTTTGAAAACGTATATCCCGATCTGGATTTTGACAGGGTGTATAGCAGTGATCTGAAAAAGATGGTGAAGTGGTATGAAGTGCTGAAGCAAAATAATGTGGACTTTACGGCAAAGTCAGTGGAAAAGGAAGAAGAAACCTCAAATGAAACACCTGAAGTTCCTAAAGAGAAACCACAAAAGGAGAAAACAAAAACTAAGACTGCTGAACCCGTAGCTGAAAAGGCGCCGAAAGAAAAAAAAGAAAAATTGGAGAAGGTGACAAAGCCCGCGGCTGAAAAAACTCCGGCTACGTCCACTAAAAATGCAAAACCTAAACCTAAGCCTAAAGAAAAATCTGAAAAGAAAGCCGCTGCTGCGCCTAAGAAGGCAGCGAAAAAAAAATAAACAACCAATGACTTGCATTGCGTTGCCGGTACGCTGAATATTGATCGTACATAGCAATGCATGCCACAGCCATCACGGTGTCCAATCAATTAGCATGATGAAACTGTCAACTCCCAATTATTCCGCACAGATAACCAGTATACCGCGCAACTACCTGCCCCCTGATTTCAGGATCACTGACTGGGAACAGCTGGAACCTTTTTTTACTGAATTATTGCATCGGCCATTGCACACCCGGGAAGCACTGGAGCAATGGCTGAAAGATATCAGTGAGGTAGAAGCGGTCATAGGCGAAGATGCTGCCTGGCGCCAGATCCGCATGACCTGTGATACGGAAAATAAAGCGCTGGAAGATGCCTTTACTTATTTTGTCATGGAGATCCAGCCACGCATACAACCATTTTCAGATTTGCTCAACCGCAAATTGGTGGAAAATGAATATACCAAAACACTTACAGGAGATGCCTACAAAGTATACCTCCGTAATGTGAAGAAAAGTATTGAATTATTCCGGACCGAGAACATCCCTATTCAGGCGGAAATATCGGTGCTGGCGCAACATTATGGAGTGATATCAGGGAAGATGACCATTGAAGTGGAGGGAAGGGAATACACCTTGCAGCAGGCAGGAAAATTTTTGGAGAACCCCGATAGAAACCTGCGCGAAACAGTATACAGGAAAATTCAGGATCGCCGGTTACAGGATAAGGACCAGATGAATGAGCTATTTACAAAACTGGTACAAAAGCGTGACCAGGTGGCCCGGAATGCAGGATTTGAAAATTACCGTGACTATAAATTTGCAGACCTTGGAAGGTTCGATTATACCAAGGAAGATTGCTTCCAGTTTCACGAAGCTGTAAAAACAGGCATCCTTCCCCTGGTTGATTTCATTTATGATCGCAAGCGGCAGCAGCTCGGACTATCTGTGTTGCGCCCGTGGGATACCGAGGCGGAACCAGACGGCGTATTGCCGCTCCGCCCATTCAAAACCGGTGAAGAACTGGTAGACAAGACCATAGAATGTTTCAGGCAAATGAATCCATTCTTTGCCGACTGCCTGGTAAAAATGAAGGAAATGGGAAGGCTGGACCTCGACAGCAGGAAAGGGAAAGCTCCCGGCGGATACAATTGTCCCTTGCCTGAAACCGGTGCTCCATTTATTTTTATGAATGCTGCCGGACAAATGGGAGATGTGACGACCATGGTTCATGAAGGTGGCCACGCCATCCATTCTTTTCTGGCCCATGACCTTTCACTCACAGCCTTCAAAGATTATCCAATGGAAATCGCTGAAGTGGCAAGCATGACCATGGAGCTATTCAGCATGGATTACTGGGATGTCTTTTTTGATAACCAACAGGATTTAAAAAGGGCAAAAGAACACCAGCTGGAAAGAGTGCTGACTATTTTTCCATGGATCGCAACCATAGATAAATTCCAGCATTGGGTGTATGAAAACCCAGGACATACCCTGGAAGAGAGGTCAGAAAACTGGAGGAGGATCATCAATGAATATACTTCCGTGGCCATGGATATTTCAGGACTTGAAGAATACAGAAAGTTTTCCTGGCAGCGCCAACTTCATTTGTTTGAAGTCCCATTCTATTATATTGAATACGGGATTGCACAATTAGGTGCTATTGGATTATGGAAACAATTCAAAGAAGACAAAGAGAAAGCCATCGGAAATTATATCTCGGCACTCCGGCTGGGAGGAACCAAAACCCTGCCTGAGCTATACCAGGCGGCGGGGTTGAAATTTAGTTTTTCCCCCGACTATATCAGCGAGTTAATGTTGTTTGTACAGGAGGAACTGGAAAAAATCACGCATCCGGATAAGTAGGTTGGGCATTGTCAATTGATTTTTCCTGCTGTCTATAACACTCAAATCTTTACGACGTAGAATATCCTGTATGCTGCTCAGCAGGGGTGTCCAGTTACAGTCATTATTCCTTCAACAGGTCCCTGATCCTCGCCATCATTTGTTTTATTTCTGAAGGCTTGATGCCATCGTAGATAGATACCACCTCACCCTGCCGGTTGACCAGTGCCACAAACTGCGTGTGTATAAAATCATCTTCTATAGCTGAAACGTAATTTTTGGGATCATCAATTTTATAGCTGTTCCTCGCCAGTGCATATAGACTGTCTTTCCTGCCTGTAATAAAAGTCCATTTTTTGGTATCTACTTTCATGGAATCGGCATAGCGTTTCAGTTTGGCTGCAGAATCCCTTTTTGGATCGGAAGTAAAAGACATCATGATGAAAGCGGGTTCATTCTCAAACGCATCGTAGACAGGCCTCAGGTTGTTATTCATTTTAGGACAAACACTGGTGCAGGTAGTAAAAAAGAAATTAACTACTGATATCTTGCCCCTGGCTTCCTTATCCGTAAAGGGTTTATTATCCTGATCGATTAGTGAAAAAGGCTGAACGATTCCAATCGGTGGAGAGGAAGTCCGGAAATAACCGGGCAGGGCGATGGCTAGAGCCCCAAAAAAGCAAAGCACCAACACGGAAAAGAAAATAATATAAAAGATTCTTTTTTTCGTCATATGGTCAGGCAAAGGTATAACAGGTTGGAAGGATTTGGTAAGGATTCATATTGCTGCAGGAATAGGGGCGTCTGGAAGTGAATCATTGTACCATCATCTATCTTTAGTTCACTAAAACGTGTATATGAAATTGACATTCATTTTATTTCTGCTATTGTCCGGATTATTTACAGCCGCACAATCCAAAGAAGAGCAGGAGATCAGTAAGCTGCTGCTGACGCAGGCTGCCGAATGGAATCAGGGCCATTTGGAGGGGTTCATGCAAACCTATTGGAAAAGTGATTCCCTTCTTTTTATCGGGAAAAACGGAGTGAAGCACGGATGGCAGGTAACGCTCGATAATTATAAAAAAAGTTATCCTGATGCGGCGGCGATGGGCAGGTTGTCATTCGATATCATTACAGTGAAAAAACTCTCTGCACTTTATCAATATGTGGTGGGTAAGTGGATGCTGGTGCGGACTGACGGGGATATCAGCGGCCACTTTGACCTTTTGATCAAAAAGATAAAGGGCAAGTGGCTGATCATTGCCGATCATAGTTCCTGAATTACAGGTAGCTGTTGTTGATACACATCAGCGTTTCTCCTTTGAAATACTGGTTCATAGAGAAATCACAGGTGAAGAGGGTTTGAAAAAATGTTTTGGCACATCCCTTTTTTTCGCGGTCGTGCAATTCTATCATGATCACTTTCGTCCGGGGCAGCCAGGCTTCATAACCCGAAGAAAAAACTTCTTTTTCCGATCCTTCTATATCCATTTTTAAAATGTCTACTTCGGAAAAATTATAACGTTTCATGATTTCATCTATGGTGATGGCGGGAATGGTTTTAGTAAGTTCGTTCGGGTGGGACGACATGGTAAATCCCCATTTATCAATTTCCATGTTTTCAGCAATGGCCAGTTTCACATTCTGATTCCAGACCGCATAGTTAAGGCATTGAATGTTTTTATAATTACGCGTATTTTTTAGCAGCATCTTGAAATTGGATGGTTCTGGCTCCACTGCGATGATGGTTACACCTGGATATTTTTTTTGAAAGAAAAGGGCAGACAATCCAATATTCGATCCGCAATCAATAATAATCTTTGGCCTGAAATCAATCTCGAAATTATAATCCTCTTCCAGGAAGATCTGGTTAAAGCATCTTACATCGGAAGTGCCATTGCGCAAGAAAATTTTTTCGCTTAAACCAGGAATGGAAATGCTCAACTGTTCTTTTTTTGAAATATAATTAGCGAAATAGGTACCGCCTCCGTGAAGAACACCGAAACGGTTGAGATAGCGCGCAAAGAAGATCAATGATTTTCCTAGTGGCATGAAAAAGGTTTTTCAATTTGTTTAAAGGTAAGGCCCTGAAAGGCCGGCGGCAGAATACGCTATTAAAATAACAATTCACGCAGCTTTGTCATTCCATATTTTAAAATAATACCGGATCAAAATTCCCAGTGTGATCACGAATGTTAGGTAAAAAATTACATGATACCAACGTACGGTATGCTCAATAATTCCTAACCGGAAAAAGAGTCCTGAGGTGGCCACGGTTAATAACCAAAGCAACCCGGCTGAGAAAGAATTAAGGATCTTTCTGAAGTATTTTTTCACTTCGGGATCCATTCCCGAATTGTACTCGTCCATGAGTTTAAGGTATCAATAAAGCCCTGAATGTGAGTGAATCCCCATTGAAAACGTCAAAATCCACTTTTTGCCGTATTCCATTTACATGCCCCTGCTCGCTGTGTTGCCAGAAGGTCCAGTCACGGGTGATGCGGGGTTGGTGGGGCTGTAAATAATGGGCTACCCATAATGGGTAGTTGTCAAAACTTCCTTTTAAATATCTATTATAAAAATCAATATTGGTATAGATCAGTGGTTTGATCTGATAATATTTCTCAATCTCATCGAGCCATGTTTTAACTCCATTCCTGACCTGCAGAACAGGTACTCCATATGCTTCCTCTACATCAAGCACCGGGGGAAGGTCGCCCTTGGTTAATGACACCCTGCCTATAAAATTCTTTGCCTGCGTTTTGCCATCCTTGCCAGGAATAAAAAAATGATAAGCCCCCCGAACGATGCCGGCATCTTTTGACTTTCGCCAGTTACGTTTGAAAAAGGGGTCCGTATTTTCATAGCCCTCTGTAGCCTTAATAAAGGCAAAGCCAATCCGGATGTCACCTACATCCATATCCTTAACATCTTCCCATGAGATCACCTGCTGATACCGGGACACGTCGATGCCGTGTATTTCATATTCAGCAGGCATAGGGATACCGAATTCGGGGTATTTTACAAAATGTAGCTGGCGGCTTTGCCACCATAAATATCCCAGGTAAGCAACAAAACATGCGGCACTAATCAGGGAAATGGAAATCAATACAACAGCAAAATGTTTACTTTTCTTATTCTTCACAGCCACAGTGTAAAGATAAAGGACAGATAAAGACATCTCCCTTTACCATCATCTTCATGTACACCGAATGCTTCTGTTGCTGCAACTTCTATCCTTTAGCAAGCGTCATCTTTCCTTAACTTGCAACCATGCCGCAGTTTGACTGGAAGGATACCTTGAATTTTTTAAAAAAGATGACTCTCCGAAGGGCCATCAATGCGGTCAAGGTGCTGGCCAGCTATGAATTAAGCCGGTGGACAAAAAAAAGTATCCAATGGGGATACCCGATTTCTATTTCCTTTGAACCCACCACTTCCTGCAACCTGAGATGCCCTGAATGTCCAAGCGGGCTGAGGGCTTTTTCCCGCCCGACAGGTATGCTGAAGAAAGATTTCTTTTCGGAAACCATTGATCAGATATCAAAAGATCTGATGTACCTGGTTTTTTATTTTCAGGGGGAGCCTTATCTCCATCCGGATTTTTTGGAAATGGTAAAGTTTGCTTCATCGAAAAAAATTTATACGGCTACTTCCACCAACGCGCATTATTTGAATGACAACAACGCGAAGCGAACTATTGAAAGCGGACTTGACAGGCTGATCATCTCCATTGACGGTACTTCGCAGGAAACCTATCAGCAGTACAGGGTGGGCGGACAACTGAACAAGGTTTTGGAAGGAGCAGCGAACCTGGTTAAATGGAAAAGGGAATTGAAAAGCAGCACTCCTTTCATAATTTTTCAATTCCTGGTGGTACGCCACAATGAACACCAGATCGACGATGTATTCCGGCTGGCCAAAGAAATTGGAATTGACCAGGTAAGATTAAAAACCGCTCAGGTGTATGATTATGAAAATGATCCCAACCAGTTAATTCCCGTCAATAAAAAATACAGCCGCTATAAACAGGACAAGAATGGAAAAATGACTTTCAAGGGGAATCAGGCCAATCATTGCTGGAGGTTATGGCACGATCCGGTGATTACCTGGGATGGCGCAGTGGTACCCTGTTGCTTCGACAAAGATGCGCAGCATCAACTGGGTAGTCTGAAAGACCAGACGTTTAAAGAATTGTGGAATAATAAAAAGTATCACCATTTCAGAAGCCAGGTGTTGGAAAGCAGAAAGAATATTGACATTTGCGCTAATTGTTCCGAAGGCGTGAAAGTGTGGGGCTAATTCATCATACCAATGGGAATTGAAAAGGAAATACAGCAGGCCAAATTTGGAAATGCAAAGCTAAAAGCAATGGTCAACCTGCTGTATACCTATGGATGCCTTATTGAAAAGATTAAAATTTTTCTTTCAAAAGAAGATATTACCCATCAGCAATTCAACATACTTCGCATTCTGCGCGGTAGTCATCCCCAACCATTATCCACTTTACAGATTCGGGAACGGATGCTGGATAAAATGAGCGACACCAGCAGGATTGTAGACAGGCTGTTGATAAAGGGTTTGGCAAAAAAAACCATTTCACCAACAGACAAAAGGCTGGTTGATGTAGTGATTACTGAAAAGGGCCGCAACGTTTTAAAAAGAATTGATGGTGAAGCGGACCAGTTTGAAAAAATCATGGGTGATCTTTCAGAAAAGGACGCACAACATTTAAGTGATTTACTGGATAAAATCCATTGCTCCTATATCTATAGCAATACATCTTCATTAAAAAATAAAACCAGAAAATAAGGCAGCTTACTCCAGTGGTACAAGCGGCCATTTATCAATCCTAATCATTTCCGATGAAGCATTTTTTTTGTTTTACAATTTTTATAGTGGCTGCTTTTTCAGGTATCGCTCAAACACCAGATGAGTTCCGGGGCGTATGGATCGCAACGGTAGACAATATCGACTGGCCCAAAAAGAACCAGTACCAGGTGGAAGATCAAAAAAAAGAATTTATCAGGCAACTGGACCTTCATCGGAGAAATGGAATGAATGCGGTAATCGTGCAGGTGCGTCCTGCAACCGATGCGTTTTACCCATCACCTTATGAGCCCTGGAGCCAATGGTTAACGGGCACTCAGGGAAAGCCGCCTGTTCCTTTTTACGATCCACTGGCTTATACCATCAAGGAAGCACATGACAGGGGCTTTGAATACCACGCCTGGTGCAATCCTTACCGTGCTAATTTCAGCATTGGCAAAACTTCCATTTCAAAAACTCACATTACCAGGCTTCATCCGGAATGGTTTGTTCAATATGGTTCAACACTTTATTTCGATCCGGGAAATAAGGAAGGCCAGGCGTGGGTAGTAGAGGTGATCAGGGATATGGTATCGAGGTATGACATCGATGCGGTGCATATGGACGACTACTTTTATCCATACAGGATTGCAGGAAAAGAATTTCCGGATGCAGTTTCTTTTGCCCGTTATGGAAACGGAATGAGCAAGGACGATTGGCGCAGGAGCAATGTGGATTCGATTATTTTGAAAGTTTCCAACGTTATCAAACAAACAAAACCCTGGGTAAAATTTGGCATTTCTCCTTTCGGCGTATGGCGCAACAAAAGAGACGACCCGGAGGGTAGCGATACCAAGGCCGGCGTTACCAATTACGACGACCTGTATGCTGATATTTTACTTTGGTTAAAAATGAAATGGATAGACTATGTAGCGCCGCAGATCTATTTTGAATTTACGCAACCCAATGCTCCCTACCAGGCATTACTTGATTGGTGGAATGACCATACCTATGGAAGACACTGTTATATTGGACTGGGTATTTACAAAGCCGGAACCAGTACCGCCTGGAGGGACCGGACGCTGATACCCCGGGAAGTTGAAGCGCTCCGTAAGAAGGATAAAGTGCAGGGAGCTGTTTATTTCAGCAGCACCACTTTTGATTCCAATCCCCTGGGATGGAATGATTCATTGAGAAACAATTTTTATAGTATGCCGGCGAAAATTCCTTTGATGGAATGGCTGCCTGTGAAGCCTCCAACCAAGTAAACCAAACCATTTCTTCACTGAATTAATGTTTCATCGTCATTACCCTTCCGTTTTTTCTTTCCAGCTGGTCCACATATTCTTTAGTACCCAGCCTGATAAAAAGCGGAAGGGTGGTAATTTTTTGTAGCTGGACTTCTTTTTTACAAAAGTATCCCAGTGGCTGACTGTAGAATTTTTGCGGCATTCGCAGGATTGTATAGGAAGGATAGCTGGAGTCTGCATGTGGCTTCAAAGCCAGCTGTGATGCAGCTTTCAGAGAATTTAACAGCATGGAGAAGAATAAAAGAAACACCAATTTACCCATGGATTAGGATTTGCAGTAAATTTACGGCTTGATTTTTGTGAATCCGGCAAATTTTTTCTGAACTTCATTCCCTGTAGGCCTAGATGCCGGGGATAACTTGCAGACAGGATGTGCCACAGACGAACCAGACCATGAGTATTAGCCAGAGTTTACAGCAGAAATTACTTCAAAAGCTATCGCCCCAGCAGATTCAACTCATGAAATTGTTGCAGGTGCCCACGGCTAATCTGGATGAAAGGATCAAGGAAGAATTAGAAGAGAATCCAGCCCTTGAAGTCACGGACGACGAGCACGATGACTACGAGGAAAACAAGGATGAATTTGCAGAGCCACCCACAGAAGAATTTGAGGAAACGGAAAAAAGCAATGAGGAACAATATGAAAACATAGACATTTCAGATTATGTTCATGAAGGTGATGACGACATTGCCGACTATAAATTAAGGGATGATAATTATGGTGATCAGGAAGAAAAGACCACCATGCCGTATAAGGTCGAAACCAGTTTTTATGAAGTGCTGGAAGCCCAGCTGGGCATGCTGAAACTGGATGACCGGGAATTCAGGATTGCCGAACAGATTATTGGAAGCATAGATGAGGATGGGTATCTCAGGCGTGACACCTCTGCTATTGTTGACGACCTGGCCTTCAGGCAAAATATCGACAGTTCTGATGTGGAAGTGGAAGGCATTATCAAGCGCATCCAGTTATTTGATCCTCCCGGAGTGGCAGCAAGAAACCTTCAGGAATGTCTTTTACTTCAATTATTCCGGCAAAAGGAAGATGGGAAAGAAGTGGAATTGGCTATTCAGGCACTGACCAAATATTTTGACGAGTTTACCAAGAAGCACTACGAAAAAATTCAGCGCGGACTCAACCTCAATGATGAGGACCTGAAGGAAGTGATGATACAGATTACAAAACTGAATCCCAAGCCAGGCGGAAATGTAGGAGAGGTGAACAAGGCAGAAAGCTATGTGGTGCCTGATTTTTTCATCTTCAACAATGCCAGTAAGCTGGAATTGACATTGAATAGTAAGAATGCGCCGGAGCTCAGGATTAGTGAAGGGTACCGGGATATGCTGAAGGAATATGACAGGGGTGCCAAAAAGGACCGCCGGCAAAAAGAAGCCGTTCTATTCATCAAACAAAAAATTGATGCGGCCAAGTGGTTCATAGATGCCATCAAACAAAGGCAGCATACTTTGCTGAGCACCATGACGGCGATCATGAATCATCAATATGATTTTTTCCTCACCGGCGATGAAACTTCCTTACGGCCGATGATCCTGAAAGATATTGCTGAAAAAACAGGGTTGGATATTTCTACCGTCAGCCGGGTGGCGAACAGCAAATTTGTTCAGACAGAATTTGGAACCTACCGGTTGAAATTTTTTTTCAGTGAATCCCTCACCACTGATACGGGAGAAGAAGTATCGACACGCGAAGTCAAAAAGATCCTCAGCGACCTGATTGAAAACGAGCATAAGAAAAAACCCCTGAGCGATGAGCGCCTTACAGAACTGTTGCAGGAAAAAGGATACAACATCGCCAGGCGTACCGTGGCAAAATACAGGGAACAGCTGAACATTCCCGTGGCCCGGCTGAGGAAAGAATTGTGAGTGGTGAGAGGGTTGTGTGAGGAGCTGCCAGACAAAAAATAATAAAGCCCTAGATTTGCGCATGTCTTCATCTGGTATTTTACAAAATCCAGTACGCCCATACGATTTTCCTCCGGTGTTGCGTTTTCTTGCACGGGTCATATCTTATATTTTCCATCCACTTTTTGTGCCCCTGTATGTGGGTTGGTTTTTAATTTATGTAGCCAGGCTTCTCCCAGACCGCTCCGATCGTCAGCAGGGAATCGTGATGGTCCAGTTCTTCGTTTACTACACTTTTTTGCCTTTGATAACGACCTTACTCAGCAAAGCACTGGGTTTCATCACCTCTATCAGACTGGTGACGCAACGGGACAGGATCATTCCCTATATCGTTTGCGAAATATTTTATTTCTGGGGATGGTATGTCTTTCGGAATCTGCACTTCCCGGCTCCCTTTGTCTTCTTTGGGCTGGCTGTATTTCTTGCCACCAGTCTTGGAATGATCATTAATTCCTACATCAAAATAAGTATGCATGCCATTTCTGTAGGCGTGTTATCCTCTTTCTTTTTCATTTGCGGCATGATGACTGACATGAATTATGGAGTGTATATTTCCCTTGCTTTTTTAATTGCAGGTCTTACGGGAACAGCAAGGTTGATAGATTCCAATCATTCCACTGCAGAAATCTACTCGGGTTATTTTGTGGGTATACTGGCCCAGGTAGTGGCGTATTTTTTTGTGTAGGAATGGTTGATCAAATGCTGTTCATGGCCCCAGTCATTTTTACAGTGGCATTGAAGACACGCTTTCCGCGAACCCCAGGCTCACTTTGAATACCTATTTTTGTTTCAACTAAAATTTCATGAAATTCATTATCAAAGTCCTCATTACCGCGCTCGCGGTGTACATAGCAGATTATATACTTGCCGGTGTTCACATCAATGATGATG
>JANLYU010000418.1:0-8109 GCA_031365785.1 Flavisolibacter sp.
TGTTTCTCTTACAGGTTCCAGCCTTTCCACCGCTTTTTTTTATAATCAGGGAAATACGCAATTGGGTATTGATAGCGGCCTTGTTCTTTCTACAGGAAGGGTATTGACATCAGGAAATCTATATGGCCTGAATGGTCCTCAGAATCTAACAGCCAGTAGTCAGATCAATACACCGGGAGATCCGCAGTTGTCTGCATTAGTGGCATCAAAGCCAACGAATGATGCAGTGGTCCTTGAATTTGATTTCATTCCGGTAGGGGATAGTGTGAAGTTCAAATATGTGTTCAGTTCAGACGAATATCCCACATTCACTTGCAGCAATTTCAATGATGTTTTTGCATTTTTTATCAATGGGCCTGGCATCACCGGAACAAAAAATATTGCGCTGGTACCAGGGACTGACATTCCAGTGGCCATCAATTCCATCAATAGCGGGTCTCCCGGGAATGGATATAATATAGGTACCTGCAACAGCATGGGAACAGGTTCTCCTTTCACTCAGTTTTATGTCAATAACACGGGTAATCAGTTTTTTACACATAATGGTCATACGGTTGTTTTAACTGCTTCTGCAGCAGTGCAGCCCTGTCAGTCTTATCACCTCAAGATTGCCATCGCGGATGTACAGGATAAGGCCTTTGACAGCGGAGTATTTCTGCAAGCGGAAAGTTTAAAATCCGATCCACTCCAGATCATTCCATTGACGCCAATCAACAATGGTCAACCCTATTTAGTGGAAGGATGTAACCCGGGAGGGATTCAAATTTTAAGAGCCCATAAATCACCTTATCCACAAACAGTCAACCTCGTTTTTGGTGGATCAGCCATCAATGGGAAAGACATTCAGCTCATCCCTTCTTATGCCATCATTCCTGCCAATGATTCCTCTGTATTTGTAGCGGTTCAACCAGTTGTAGACAACATGCAGGAAGGAAATGAATGGTTGAAAATCTATGTGTCTAATGGATGTATTGCCTCCAACCTTTTCCTGGATAGTATACAGATACAGATACGCGACTATGATACCCTTGCCATGTCACCAGGGGGAAGCGTGGGCATCTGCCGTAACAGCAGTCTGCAGGTCATTGCCAATCCCTCATTCAATACTTACCAATGGTCCCCTGCAGCTTCCGTCAGCAATACAGGTATCCATAATCCAATGATTGCCCCGCTGGCCAACACAACTTATATCTGTAATGCTACGCTTGGCGACTGTCACGCACAGGATTCTTTAATGATAGAAATAAAAAAACTGGAACTGGTTAACAAAAAAATGGTCAACTGCGTGGATGCTGCAACAGGAGAAATAACAGTGGGAGCGGGAAACCTTTGGAAACAACCTGTCCAGTTCAGCATTAATCATGGAAGTTTTGGAACAGATTCAGTTTTCAGAAATCTAAGTGTAGGGAATTATGTGGTGAACATTCGTGATGCTACCGGGTGTATGGATAGCATCAGAGTCAATTTAACTCAGGCATATCCTGATCTTGTCATCGCAGGAAACGTAAGCCCTGCTTCCTGTGGCGGAACCAATGGACAAGTGTTGCTGTCGGCTTCCGGTGGTAAAACGCCTTATTCATTTACAATGGATGGAGGAAGTTATGTATCCAACAACTTATTTCAGGTGACCAGTGGCAACCACCAGATTTTTGTAAAGGATTCAAATGGTTGTATGACTTCGCTCCCCATTATTGTGGGTGCCGATTCGGCAATTAGTTTTACCACCACTTCCAGCGCCGCTTCCTGCAGCGGAAGCCCAGATGGAATGGTTCACATTCATGCATCCGGAGGCAGTGGTCCATATGAATATTCGATCAACGGAAATAATTTTCAGTCAGCAGACAGCTTCCAGGTAAATGTGGGCAATATCCTGGTTACGGTAAGGGATCACAAAGGATGTTCTACTTCCAGAAGTGTTTACATTCCGGTAAATCAGTCAGTTTTTATCGATGCTGGCAAGGATACCACCATATGTGAAGGAACTTCAATTCAATTGAATTCTATATCCAATGGCACTGTCTTTTCATGGACGCCCACTTTTTCTTTATCCAATCCGTCTATTTCCAATCCGGTGGTGACACCTGCAACCACTACTACTTATTATGTAAGTGCTACCAGGGATATATGTTCAGTGAAGGATTCTGTGACTATTTTCGTACATCCGGCACCACTTGCCCAGGCAGGTCCAGATACTTCCATTTGTAAAGGACAAACCTATCAGTTGCATGGCACGGGTGGCACCACTTATTTGTGGTCCTCTTCTTCACCCATCAGTAAGCCTGATGATCAGGACCCTTTTGTAAAACCTGAACAAAGAACAGCTTATTATTTACAGGTGGGAGACATTTACCAGTGTTCATCCCTACACTATGATACCGTGATGATTTCAATTGTTCCAGGTGTAGTGGTATTTGCAGGCAAGGATACTTCCATAGCAAAAGGTCAGTTGATCCAATTGAAAAGTGTGGAAGTAAGCAGCAGCGGGGCTACCCAATTTCATTGGACCCCTTCATTCGGACTTAACAACCCTGACATTTACAATCCTGTTGCTAACATAGATCATGACATGACTTATTCTGTTACACTCACCACGCCTCAGGGTTGTGAAGGCTCAGACCAGATCATCATAAAGGTTTTCGATCGACCGGAAATGTATGTGGCCTCTGGCTTTACCCCCAATGCCGATGGCCGTAATGATGTGTTGCACGTTATTCCTGTGGGCATGAAGGAAATCCATTTTTTTAAAATTTTCGACAGGTGGGGACACCAGATTTTTTCTACTTCCACAGCAAGTATTGGTTGGGATGGAAAATTCAATGGGAAATGGCTACAGCCAGGTACATATGTTTGGGTAGCGGAAGCGATTGATATCAAAGGCAACCTGGTTATACGCAGGGGCACCACTACATTATTCAAGTAATTCAATTATTATGATACGATCTATTTTTCTCTTTTTCATTGTACTTTCCTCCCTACTACTCAGTGCACAGGACTTTTCACTTTACCAGAAAAAATACTTTGTAAATGGAAAGGATACGTTGAAGTACCGGCTTTTAATGCCACTTCATTTCAAAGCCGGGCAAAAATATCCTATCCTTTTTTTCCTGCATGGTTCCGGTGAAAGAGGAAGTGACAATGAAAAACAATTGGCTCACGGAGGCGATCTATTCATCAGGAATGACCTGCGGGAGAAGTTTCCATGTTTTGTTGTTTTCCCTCAATGTCCGGAAAATGATAAATGGGCCAATTATCGCCTTACAGACAGTGCAGGCACTAAATCTTTCAGCCTCATTCCGGGGGAAGCTTCACGGCCCATGCAATTACTGAAAG
Source organism: Flavisolibacter sp. (assembly GCA_031365785.1). Lineage (GTDB taxonomy): Bacteria > Bacteroidota > Bacteroidia > Chitinophagales > Chitinophagaceae > Flavisolibacter. Next base: position 3,331 of record JANLYU010000418.1, read on the forward strand.
GATTAATACAACAACTGCGCGGCAGATACAAAATCGATCAGAAAAGGATTTATGTTGGCGGCCTTTCCATGGGAGGCATGGGTACATTTGATATCACAAGCCGGAATCCTGACTTATTTGCCGCTGCTTTTCCGATTTGCGGTGCAGCAGATATTACCACTGCCCGGAGGTTGAAAGGCATTAGCTGGTGGATCTTTCATGGTGCTAAAGATGATGTAGTTCCTCCTGCATCTTCAATTGCCATGGCAGCTGCCCTGAAATTGCAGAAAGCCAAAGTAAAGTTTACCCTGTATCCAGATGCCAATCATAACAGCTGGGATTCCGCATTTGGGGAGCAGGATTTACTTCCATGGTTGTTTTCTCAGCATAAATAATCAACCACTTTTGAAAAGAGAAGCGAGCCCTAGATGGTTTTTAATATCATCCTTGCATATGGCCAGCATGATGATGCCAATACTTTCATTTTTAAAAAGCTGTTGACTTTTATTGATCTCAAGGGCAGCTACCTCAAGCGCTTTTTCGTGGTACTTCCGTACCGGGCTTTTCCCATTCAACATTTGAGCGAACGACTGCAAATAAGCATTATTGGACTCTTCAATTTCTGAGGAATTCATTTCTGCCAGCTCCAGGCGGGCTGACGACCTTGTTAGCGGATTAGAGCTGGAAAGGTTTTGTTCAGCAAGCGTATGAAATTTATCGCCGATACGCAGGGCAAAAATGGTTAAAATGAGACTGTCGAGAAAATCATAGTTGATGGCATTGATCTGTACGTCACGGAAAGTATACAAGCCCTCTATCCCTGATAGAATCAGCAAAGGATTCATATTCAGCTCTTGTGCTTTTTCATTAATCGTCTGATAAAATAATTGTTCATTCATACACAGAATCCCTTTGAATAAATATAATAGCAATATCTATTCCTTTATAATAAATCATGGTTAACCGTGCTAATGAATCAATAAAAACACGGAAATATGATTTTTTTATAATAGAGAACGGGTAGGAAATAGTTGTTTTCATAGTATCTTTACGATTCACCAAAAAAAAGGAGGTATTCATGACATCTGCAGAATATTCATGGAAACCTTCGGTCGGTATCGCCTGACCGGGTTGCTCCATCAAAATATCTGATAGACGAAAGTCGGCCACCACTTGCTGGTGGCTTTTTATTAGTGTAATGAAGAGCAGGACCTTGCGCAAACTCATGCTGCGGTGCCCGGGTTTCACTATTTTTCTTTTAGTCACAGAACATTCGTATCTATTACCTAACTTATACCTGCTATCACCCGTACTGTAATGATCAATTATTCAAACAAGATACTATCTGTTGTGCTCTTGCTGGCTTGTTGGAATACGCATGCGCAAAAAGCCTCCTTCGATGATCTTTCTATAGACTGGAAGGTGCAGGCAATCGAAGCTGAAACGCCAGAATCTCTTTCAGGAGCACTGGTTTCATTCTTTCATAGCGACAGGGGAAAAGCCCGTGCTATTTTTAGCTGGATCACTCAGCATATCTCGTATAACACGGGTATTTTTAACTACAGGCGCAGGAATTTAATTACGGAAAAATATGATCCCTGGGATAGCGCTGCCCAATGGAAGTCGGGCGATGAAATGACTGCGTGGAAAGTCATGCGTCGCCGGGTCGCTGTTTGCGATGGGTATGCAAAATTATTCAAAACACTATGCGACTATGCGGGACTGAAAGCCGTAGTGATCACAGGCTATGCGAAAGGCAGGATGGAAAGAAATGAAAGGTTCCGCACCAACCATACATGGAATGCTGTCATGATAGATGGTATTTGGCAGTTGCTCGACGTCACCTGGGCCAGTGGTTACATCAATTATTCCGATGAATTTGTAGCCCACCTGGAAGAGAAATATTTTTTATCACCTCCGCGCGAATTTTACAAGGATCATTATCCCGAAGACCAGCGATGGACCTTACTGGATCATACCCCCATGCCTGCAGAATACCATCATACACCCTTCAGGTGTAAATCGTTTGTCAAATATGGTATCCATACTTTTTCCCCTGGCAGTGGTTTGATCAAAGCCGCCATAGGCGATACCATTAGGATTGAACTGCAGGTAAATGATGCCAATAGGAATAAGGTCATATCTTCCGATCCATTTTTTGATTCCACCATGATGGAAAATCTACCGGCTTCCGTTTTTTTGAAGCCCGTGGATGATCCGGTAACGATCCGTTACCAGTATGTAGTAACATCCACATCGATCGAATGGCTGAATATCCTGTACAATGATGATATGGTATTGAGGTATAAACTGGATATAGAGGATAAAAGCAAAAATGAGAAACTGGCATCGGTAAACCAACTTGTAAGTGAGCCAAAAATTGCCACCCACTAGAACCATTAAAAAGACGCATCAGTATAAATTGCTACTATGGACCGACGGGAATTTTTAACGGCCCGGAAGCCGTCTGGCCGCGCCACGCCTCCTTCGCCAACCTCAGGGCTGACACCTTATGCAGGTGCCTGGACGCGTACAGAAGTGCAGCAAATACTAAAGCGCACCATGTTTGGCAGCACCAAAAATGATATAGATTACTTCAGCAATCTATCCCTGAACAGCACCGTTAATGAACTGGTGAATAGTAGTGCTGCATTACCCGCTCCACCGGTAAACGATTATTCAAATGCTACCATTATAGATCCTGCCGTCAGCGCAGGTCAAACCTGGATCAATGCCCCCACCAATGATGGAACGCTCAACAGTGTTCGGATGGCTTCTTTCAAAAAATGGTGGACCGGTGTATTACTCAACCAGGATCGGAGTATCCGTGAAAAAATGACTCTCTTCTGGGCCAACCATTTTGGAACCGAAACCAATGATATTGGTAATGCCCATTATGTTTATCACCATCATGACCTCCTGAGAAGAAATGCTCTGGGCAATTACAAACAGCTGGTCAGGGCCGTTACGACGGATGCAGGTATGTTGCGCTATCTTAATGGTTATCTTAATACAGCAACTGCGCCGGATGAGAATTATGGACGTGAGCTTCAAGAATTATTTACGCAGGGTAAAGAAGCTTCTGTAAAATATACTGAAGATGATGTAAAGAAGGCAGCCAGAGTGCTTACCGGCTGGCGCATTAATGGCACCACCTTCTCCACTTTTTTCGATCCTTCCAAACATGATTCTACGCCCAAGTCTTTTTCTGCCTATTACAATAATGTGGTGATCATGGGCAGGAGTGGAGCCAATGGGGCCATGGAAACAGATGACCTCATCAGCATGCTGTTAGAAAAGGAAGAAGTGTCTAAACATGTATGCAGAAAACTGTATCGTTGGTTTATATACTATAAGATTGGTCCGGATGTAGAGTCAGCAATCATTGAACCACTTGCTGCCATCTTCAGGAATAGCAACTACGATATCAGGCCGGTGCTGAAAGCGTTGTTGCAAAGTGAACATTTTTTTGATGCCGCCAATAGAGGATGCTTTATTAAAAGTCCGGCAGACCTGGTCATCGGAACCCTGAGGGAATGCAGGGTTGTATTTCCAAACAGTACTACAGACTATGCAGACGCTTATGGTATGTGGAACTATATCTTCAGCTGGATGGTAACGATGAATCAGAACCTGGGCGATCCGCCTAATGTCTCAGGCTGGCCCGCGTATTACCAGGCCCCTCAGTTTCATGAATACTGGATCAACTCCGATACACTTCCTAAGAGAAACAAGTTCACTGATATCATGGTTTTGAATGGTTATACACGCAATGGTAAAAAGATCATCATAGACACGGTAGCCCTTGTGGCCACATTGCCGAATCCAGCAGACCCCAATGCGCTGATTGACGACCTGCTCGGCATTCTGTACAGGGTGCCGCTATCTTCCACAGCTCGACAAACTATCAAGCAGCAAATCCTTCTCACTAACCAGGTGGCGGATCACTACTGGACAGATGCATGGAATACTTATGTGGCCTCTCCTAACCAGAATAATTTTGCAATTGTGAATACGCGTTTGAAAAGTTTGTTGCAATACCTGATGAATCTGGCAGAATATCAGCTTGCCTAAATCGACATCATGAAAAGACGAAGCTTCCTGAAACAATCACTTCCCATGGCCACCATTTTGCCAACGGTGTTGGATGGGTTTAATATAAAGGCTTTTGCTTCGGATGCGATGTTGAAAGCGTTGGCTCTGCCCCCGGTGGAAACGGATCACGTGCTAGTGATCGTGCAATTAACTGGAGGGAACGATGGATTGAATACACTCATTCCTTTGACAGATTATAGCAAGTACGTAGCCGCACGTACCAATATCGCTATACCGCAAAACCGGGTGCTTTCTTTACCGGGTTATCAACAGGCAGGTTTGCATCCTTCCATGACTGGAATGCAAGCGCTTTATAAAGAAGGCAAATTAGGTATGGTACAGGCGGTGGGATATCCGGTTCCAAGTTTCTCTCATTTCAGAGCTACGGATATATGGATGAGTGGTTCAGATAGTAATTCGAATATCAACAGTGGCTGGGCGGGGCGTTATTTAAATGATCAATATCAGGGATATCCATCAGGTTATCCTACTTCTGCCATGCCGGATCCTTTAGCTATTCAAATTGGATCCACACTCACACTTACCTGCCAGGGCCCAGTGGTCAATATGGGAATGAGCATAACAGATCCTAACAGTTTTTACAACCTTGTGAACGGGGTTCAGGATCCTGTACCCAATAATTATATGGGATCAGAGCTAAGTTATGTGCGCGAGGTAGCTCGTCAAACCAATAAGTATTCAACC
>JANLYU010000428.1:0-19270 GCA_031365785.1 Flavisolibacter sp.
GTCCAATCATGGGGATGACGGATTCCTTGAGGCGGTAGTATACACCTCCGATCAACTGGTACATACCATCACCGGAAAGATTATAATGTGCATTCAATCCGCCCACCAATTCTGAAACATTTGCCTCAGAAGTATAGTACAGGTTAGGATTGATGATCCACTGGTCATTGAGCTTGAGACTTCCATTGAGGAAACCGATATACCGCATGGGCACGCGATTGCTGCTGCCGTCGTTGGCATCAAAAAAAGATTCCCGAGGTTTATTTACATGGTGTACAGACGCACCGGCATTTAGATAAATATTTTCTGAAGGGAAGTACGCATAATTCATTCCTACCTGCATGTCCAGATAACCTATATTGTTTTTATCAAGAAATACATTGGTAGGTAATTTATTGTCGAAGAATTTTCCGTCAAACTGATCAGGAAATTTAAGATTTGCGGTATTGATCTGCTTATTCGCGTAGCCTACATTAAATCCGAGGCTTAATAAACTGGAGTATCCCAGCATTTGATGATAAGCCACGGAACCGTAAACCTTGGTAGAAGTAAGATTTCCGCTACCCGCTACATCCTTAAGGATCACCCCCCCAATTCCTACCCATCCATTTTCTAAACGGTCTTTCAAGATCTGCACATCAGCGAAAGCACTCATAGTTTTATAAGGCATTGTCATAATAGAAGACCACTGATTTCTATAATTGATACCGAGCCGGTAATCTCCATCCGGGATAAAACCAGTATTGGCCGGATTAGTGGTTAACGGTGAATTGAAGAATTGAGAGAAATGAAGATCCTGGGAAAAGCTATAAACGGTTGACATCAACAAGCCAACAGTATAAAAATAATATTTGATGAACTTTTTCAAATTAGACTCCTTATCTTATTAACGTGATATCTCCCGTTTTGGATGTCTTTGTTCCATCCGTAAACTCTACTTCCAATGTATACGCATATACATCCATAGGCAGCAGTTTTCCTTTGAATTTTCCATCCCATCCTAACTGCCTGTCACTGGTTTCAAAAACCTTTTCACCCCATCTTGCCCACACGGTGAATCTCATCCTGGCAATACCAAAGCCGCGAACATAAACCACACTGTTTAACCCAGCCTGCGCTGGTGTAAAAGCAGTGGGCACATCCACTGCCGGTTCAATGAGCATCCGAACCAACTTACATGTAGTATCCGGACAACCAGCCGTATTACTGGCTATCAGACAGGCATTATAGGTAGTTGATTTATTGTACTCATGCAAAATGGCATTTCTCGAAGTAGTGATCAAGGAATCTCCATCTCCAAAAAGCCATTTAAACCTAATGGCATCTGCACTGGAAAGATTGGTAAATGAAATAGGTGTATTCAATACCGGCGGTTGCGGGCTGGCAGTAAAATCGGCTTTAGGCTTACCATAAATGATGAGGGTGGCAGAAATTGAATCCACTTTGTTACACGTACCTGAATCCAGAGCCAATAAAGTAATTTTATAAGTGCCCGGATTTACATACAAATGGGAAGGGCTTACTGCAGAAGAACTGTCTCCATCTCCGAAATAATATTTGAAGTCTGTTCCAGCAAGAGAAGTATTAGTAAATCGCGCAGTATAAGGAGCGCATCCTGTAGCAGGAGTAGTAAACCCTGCCTTCACGAGGGCAGCTACCCTGATCTGTTTGACAATGCTATCGGGAAAATTACAAAAAGTAGAATCGTTCAGAATCAACTTCACTGAATATGTACCTGCTGAAGAAAAAGTATGATTGACCGACCCGATACCGGCTGAAAAACGGGTACCATCTCCAAAGTCCCAAATGAAGGACTGCGCATTGAAAGAAAATCCTGCGGGTGCAGTAGAAAGATTATCAAATCGATATTGAAACGCATCACAGGTACCAATTTTTTTCGGAGCAAAATCGGCCAGGGCTTTTGAAGCGCCTACTTTAATATTGATATAAGAAGTATCCCGTACGTTACAGGTGGCTGAATCAATGCCCACTAGCATCACTCGAAAGGTTCCCACTTTTACGAAAGTATGAGAAATAGTAGGCGTTGAAGTCTTCACCTGGGCGCTTCCATCTCCAAAATTCCATTCATAACTTACAGCATTTTGGACAGAATCTTTGAAGTCAACTGTTAGCGGCACGCAACCCGTTGTATCTTTTGGAACGCCCTGAATAGAAGATTCAATCAGAGAAATAACCCCTGAAAAATTGAATGCTATTTTCACCATGGCCAGATTGCAGTTGGCACTGGCTGGTTTTGTGGTGGCATAAACGCCAGGATTGGGATAGGTGGGAAAAGGAGCGTTATTTCCGCAATTGGCACATATAGCCTGGTAAATGACTCCGTTCTGATCAAAGCGGCTGGTACCGCCATCCACATGGTCTCCGATGGCGTTGGTATTATTCTGCCCAAAAAAGCTTCCATATAATTGTGAGGTCGCATCTTTCTTCAAAACAAAAAAGTAAAAATCTTCACCAAGGCCACTGGTTTGATTGATATCCGGAGCAGACTTCAGCGCATCAGGAGTTACAGGTAGGCCCGCCACACCTGCGGTGGGAAAGTTTAATCCCTGGGTTACTTTTCCTCCCCAGCCAGATACATACACATTTTCGCACCGGTCTACAAGAAATGCCACCGGTGAAATATCTGGAGCCGCCTCCCCTTTTCCAAAGGTGGTGGAATATACAAAGGCAGACAGATCGGGTTTTAATTTCGCGATGAATTGTCTGCCATTGGGCTGGCTCCAGGCTGCATTCAATAAAGGCCAGGTACCCGTAGTTTGACCAACGACATATGGAAATCCAATCCTGTCAAATTTCAAACCATATACCTGATCGATGGCTCCCGTTCCCAGATAAGTAGTCTTCAAAATAGCAGATCCGTCATTACTGATAATAGATACAAAACCATCAATGCTTCCATGGTTAGATGCTCCGATAGTACCCGCTGTTGAACCAGGAAGGTTATTGCTTTCCGTACCTCCCGCCACATAAATTTGACCGGAGGGACTTAAAGAAAGTACGTAGGCTGCATCATTACCGGTTCCGCCCAGATAACTGCTGAAAAAAAGTGAGGACAAGGTGGGGTTGAATTTAAGAACCAAACCATCTTGCAACGATCCTTTTACAGTCTGAAATCCTCCTTGTATGGGAAAATCAGCTGATTGAGTACAGGCTGCCAGATAAATGTTTCCGGAACCATCCAGGTTCACTTCACTACGTGCTTCATCTCCGTAATTGCGTTGAAGGGATACGGCGTTGTCGCCTCCACATGCAGTGATATTGGCTCCATCATCGCCGGTACCACCAATTTTTCTGGAACCAATGAGTGCTGTTCCGGCGCTATTGAATTTGGTTAATATAATATCATAAGCGCCCCCGGGACCAATAACAGGAGCCGTCGTTGGAAAGTTAGAAGAAGTAGACCGTCCGGCTACAATGAGTTCACCTTGTGCATCAACAATCAGACTTTGCGGTAATTCAGCTCCGCTGCCACCGAGGTAAGTAGCAAATATTTTCTTGGTACCGTCTGGAGATAATTTAATCAGGCCAATATCAATATTACCTCCCCAGCAACCGGTGCTGCCACCCCCGAATACGGTTTGAAAAGCACCAGGAGAAACCGGGAATCCGGTTGAAAAAACAATACCGCCTCCAAACATACTTCCGTCCGGGCCGTAGGTGGCTGTAAAGCCCCAATTATCGGCAACGCTTCCCGTTAAAGAGCAAAAAACGAGGGTGGGATCTATCACCAATACCGTTTCAGGATCATAATCCTTGACATCAAATTTTACAATTTGTCCTTTCACATAATACCTGGCGATAATATCGGATCTCCCTTTTTTATTATACTGATAACTCAGGGGTACCAGTTCCTTAAGGGTGCCTACTGAAGTGCCGATTAGGAGTTCTTTGTTTTTGACCTTCAAATCATCGATGCCCTCATACTTCATGGCAATATCTGAGGGGTTACCTCCCGGATGCACAATGATATCATACTTTAAAGTACCGTTGCTGGAATAATAGCGAACATCGATATTGGTATATACATCCTTAATAGTAATTCCCTGAAAAATCTTACAACCTGCTCCCCACCGGGAAGGATCATTTCCAATGAAATAATTGTTATAAGTATAAAGTTCTTTGTCTGCCAGGATGCTGGCCTTAGGATTGGCATGTTCAAATTGTACAGTATATGTATGTGAATGTACGGTCAGCGACTGTCCCTGCAATGGCTTGCCATTAAGAGTATGATTGTGAGAAGCTGCATGCAATTGTTCCCAATCCCGCGCATCGTGCTGTACCACTGTAAATCCATTGGATTGGATAAAAAAAGCGCCATTGGAAACCTGTCCCATAAAGCGCACACGATCATCCCACTGACCTTTGTTTTCTACGAATTCAATGTTCTGTGAATGAGCAGCTATTCCACACAGACAGGATAATAATAGGGTTATGAAGGGTTGGCGGTTCAATCTTTTGAAGTTAACAAATTAAGAGGAAAAATATTGTACAACTATTGTTAAGAAATCCTGCTCCATGGCGTTTTCCCATGCAACTCGGATAAGTAAATTTTTATACGCAAATTGTCTGCCGATTCAAGATCAGGATCTTCTTCTAAAATCTTTTCCGCATATTTCCTAGCTGTATCCAGTATGATCCTGTCTTTGACCAGATCTGCCACCCTAAAGTTTAACGAACCGCTTTGTTTTGTTCCTTCTATTTCACCAGGACCTCTCAATTCAAGGTCTTTCTCTGCGATTTCAAAGCCATTGTTGGTAGCGGTCATTATCTTAATACGTTGACGGGCATCATTTCCGATGTCCGGACCTGTCATAAGAATGCAATAACTTTGATTGGAACCTCTTCCCACCCTTCCTCTCAACTGATGTAACTGGGACAACCCAAATTTTTCAGAACTTTCAATGACCATGACCGTTGCATTAGGAATGTTAACACCTACTTCAATGACAGTGGTGCTGACCATAATCTGAGTATCGTTTTTTACAAACCGTTCCATGTTTGTTTTTTTTACTTCCGGTCGCTGTCTTCCATGTAGCATGCTAATCCAGTATTTCGGCTCTGGAAAAAAAGCCTGAACATTCTGGTAGCCGCTCATCAGGTTTTCATAATCCAGTTTTGAACTTTCTTCAATCAATGGGAAAATGATGTAAGCCTGCCTCCCCTTATCAATTTCAGAACGTATAAAATCCATAACCTGTGATCTTTTATCATCCCGCCGGTGCACCGTGGTAATAGGTAATCTTCCGGGCGGTAATTCATTCATGATACTGTAATCGAGATCACCATAAGCGGTCATAGCCAATGTACGGGGGATTGGGGTAGCCGTCATCACCAAAATGTGTGGCGGCAGGATAGATTTCTTCCAAAGACTGGCTCTTTGCGCCACACCAAACCGGTGTTGCTCATCTATTACTACGAAACCGAGATTTTTAAATTGGACTACTTCTTCTATCAATGCGTGTGTTCCGATAATGATACCTGAAGTGCCGTCAATCAGACTTTTTAAAATTATTTTTCTTTCTTTGGCAGGCGTCGAACCTGTAAGCAGCTGCCAGGACAATGGCAGATCTTTCAGTAAGTTGCCGATGGTGGCAGCATGTTGCTGGGCTAAAATTTCCGTAGGCGCCATCAGGCAGCACTGGTATCCATTGTCGATAGCCAAAAGCATGACGAGCAACGCAACAATGGTTTTTCCGCTTCCTACATCTCCCTGTAAAAGGCGGTTCATTTGGTGACCTCCGCCGGTATCCATTCTTATTTCCCTGATTACTTTTTTTTGTGCTCCAGTGAGTTCAAATGGAAGGTGGTGATGGTAAAAAGTATTGAACAAGTGTCCTACCCTGCTAAAAACAACTCCCTTTGATTTCCGATGTCGCTCAGACCGGATTCTGGCGAGACGAAGCTGGTTAATAAAAAATTCTTCAAATTTCAGCCGTCGAAGCGATTGTTCATATTGAATAGAAGAGGAAGGAAAATGAATTTGTTTCAGCGCATCATACCGTGGAAGGAGTTGCAATTGACTGATCAATGATGCCGGAAGGTTTTCCGGAAGATCCTTTGGAGATAAAAGAAAAAGAAGGTGCGCGGTAAGTTTTCCAATTTGTCGCCCGCCCAGTGACCTTCCTTTCAATTTTTCTGTGGAAGGGTAAACAGGTTCAAGATAATTTTTAACCCCTTCTGCCACCTCGTTCAAAGGCTCCAGCTCTGGATGTACCATCTGTGGCTTCCCCATAAAAAAACCGATTTTGCCAAATGCCACCAACGCCTCATGTTTCAATAATTTTTCCGCCCAGCTCAGTCCTTTGAACCAAATCAGTTCCAACACACCAGTATCATCTTTCAAATAGGCCACCAGTCTTTTGGAATTCCCCGTTCCTGCCTTTTCAAAATATAAAAGTTTACCCTGCACCAGAGCATAATCTGTATTGGCATTCAGGTTACTGATCTGTGTAATTTTTGTTTTATCAAGATGGCGGTAAGGGAAATAAAACAACAGGTCGCCAAAAGTAAAAATGGAAAGCTCCTTTTTTAAAAGGTCTGCACGCTGAGGACCAACTCCCTTAAGATATTCAATCGGATTGGCTAATATGTTAGGTGTGGTAGTGATGAGCTATTTTAAACAAAAATAAATGTTACCCATACAAATCGATTTCCCCGTTGACATGAGTCCAGTTTCAAATATTGACGCACCATTGAATGACAAAAATTGCATTACTAAGTAATATTACCTATTTTGTCAATCCTTAGATCCAATATGTCCAACCTTCTTTTACAGATCGATCTTAAGTTGATCGATTACAAGTTTGGTATCCTTGCTTTTGTTACTGCCTTTGTAGTAGCTATGATCGTCATGCCGCCTCTGATCAAGGTCATTAACCGATTCAAATTATTTGATGTACCAGATCTTCGTAAAGAGCATAGTATCCCTATTCCAACCATGGGCGGAATTGCCTCCTGCATGGGCATGATGGTGGGTTGCGGGCTGTGGTTTCATTTTACCAGGGACATTTTTGATATTTCCTTCTTTTTTTCCATTGGGGTTTTGTTTGTGATAGGAATGATGGATGACCTTAGGAATCTGTCTGCCCGATATAAACTAAGCATCCAGCTGGCGGTAGCCTTACTGATCGCATTCAGTGGTGTACGCATCACCAATTTCAATGGGCTGTTCGGTATTTATGACCTTCCCTTATCTGCTCAATATACTTTCACCATCCTGGCTGTAGCTGGGATCACCAATGCTTTTAATCTCATTGACGGAATTGATGGTTTGGCAGGCGGACTGGGTTTTATGAGTTTGGTCATGCTGGGTTTGTTTCTGGCCCTTTCAGGTGATACAAATATTGCAGTTATTGCATTTGCTCTGGGAGGAGGTTTGCTTGGGTTCTTGTATTATAATTTTAATCCTGCCCGTATTTTCATGGGCGACACCGGATCCCTTGTTTTAGGATTTGTAGCCTCCGTTCTTACTGTTCGGCTGATTCAGTTAAATGCTGGCTCGCCTACACCTATTCTGCCTCATGTACCCGTGTTTGCCATGAGCATTGTAGCTATTCCTGTATTTGATACCCTACGTGTTTTTTCATTGCGCATCTGGTATGGAAAATCTCCTTTTGCACCGGACAAAAACCACATACATCACTTATTGACCAATAATGGCTGGAGCCACAGTTTCGCTGCCAAGATTATTTGTGGCGTGCATGCTTTTGTACTGGTGCTTGGTTATTTTCTGAAAGATGTATCGCAGTTGGCCGGCTTTGCCATCCTGCTTCTTGTTATGCTGACCACCATATTGGTCTTTCAGAAAATAAAAGTACCTCATCAGGCGGAATCTATTGTAGTGGAACCACAAACGCTTCATTAATACAACACCTTTCATTTTATTTCCCAGGACTGACCTCTATAAAAATGTTCAAAGGCCATGGGTGATCCATTTACTCCATTACAATGATCAGGTTTTCAGTTTTGACCATTGATCCTGATGGTTAAACCATCTGCTTAATGATTCCATCCTCATTTGCTGCAATGGTAGTTTCCATTTTCATGGCTTCGATTACAAAAAGCGGCTGGTTGCGGTGAACCCTATCACCTTCTTTGACGAGCAATTGTGACAATTTCCCCTGGAGAGGAGCACCAATGTGCTTGTTATTTCCTTTTTCTGCCTTTAAATTTTCCTTGACTGTTACCAGGATGGCTTTGTCCTGCACCTCAATAATCCGTGTCTGGCTATTGAGTCTCATAAAAATCTTTCTTTTCCCTTCTTCATCCGGCGCACTGAATGTAAGCAGCCGCACCAGAATACTTTTTCCCTTAGCAATTTCAACCAGCACTTCTTCATCCGGACTTAACCCATAAAAGAAATTGATGGTGGGAATACTGGAAACATCGCCATACTCCTTTTTCTTGAAATAGAATTCTTCAAATACTTTAGGGTACATCAGGTATGACAACAAATCTGTAAATGATACGGAATTGTCGAACTTCTTTTTGAATAGTTCCATTTCCAAGTCAAAGTCAACAGGTTCCAGGTGTTCATTGGGGCCGTTCCGTATAGGCCTCGATGTCTTTAAGAATAATTTTTTGCAATCGTAGGTCAAACCCACCCACGGGTTGACCAATGTCTCCACGGAAAAAAGAGATGACGGATTCAGGAAAATATTATGGTCTCCCTTTTCCATGATATCATCTACCGTTAGATTATTGGTAACCATAAACAAAGCCATATCACCAACAATTTTTGAACTTGGAGTAATTTTGATAATGTCACCAAATAGTTCATTGACATCACGGTAAGTTTTTTTGATTTCTTCCAACTTATTCCCCCATCCAAGAGATTCTGCCTGAGGTTTTAAATTGGAATACTGGCCACCGGGGATCTCATGGTAATAAACTTCAGCACTGCTGGCTTTCATACCACTTTCGAATGGGTAATAATATTCTCTCACATTTTCCCAGTAGGCAGAGTGCCTGTTGAGCACTTCCATATTATAAGGATTATCTCTCTCGTGGAATTTCATCATTTCAACCAGCGCATTGAGATTGGGTTGTGAGGTCAGGCCTGATATGGCGCCAATCCAACCATCCACCACGTCCACTCCAGCTTCAATAGCTTTTAAGTAAGTGGCAGCCTGAAGAGAGGAGGTATCATGGGTGTGTAAATGAATTGGAAGCCGGACGGTTTGTTTCAATTCACTGATCAACTCAAAGGCGGCCCATAGCTTTAATAATCCGCTCATATCCTTAATTGCCAGAATATGAGCTCCGCTGTTTTCAATGTCTTTGGCAAATTGCTTATAATAAGATAGAGAATATTTTTTACGCGTGGGATTCTGGATATCTACCGTATAACACTTGGAAACTTCAGCCAACGCTTTTGTGTGCAGACGAACGGTTTCAATACTTTTTATCATATTGGGCATCCAGTTCAATGAATCGAATATTCGGAACACATCCACCCCGTTTTCCCAGCTCTTTACCACAAATGCTTCTACCAGGTTATCCCGATAGGATTTTATAACCAACAGCATTGGCACCACGCAACAACATTTGTAATAATCTATTCGGGATTGCTATCCTTAGCAGTTGCAATCGCTTCCAGGATCTTCATGCAGAAACCGCATGCAAACATCAAAAGTGGCACCCCCCCAAACTTCCATGCTGAATGTTTGGGGAAAATTCTGGGCAAATGAAGAAGCCGCTTTCAGTAAATCTATTGTTCGAACTCCGGTAGCTAACAACGATTGGTGAGCATCCCTGAAAGTGGTATCGTATAATAAATTTTTTTTCTTTGTAACCATTGAACAAAACTCTCTGGACCCCCTTCTTCTAAACGCTGTTTGGTACCGGAAGGGAAGGGTAGTAAAGGATCAAATGGAGGCAACACAGCACGGTCGAATCTTTTGTTGTTTAACGGATGTTTAATATCAGGGTGGCCATTAATGGAATTTCAGCCAGGTACCGGAGGATCTTGGTACCACTGTCCTGTTCTTTTTTGATTTGAAATAATTCAGGGTGCTGCTGTTGGAAATTGACGGTTGCCTTACCCTCAATAAAAACAGGATGACTTATAATATTCAAAAGAAAACGAATATTGGTTTTCACACCTCGTATCCTGAATTACAATAAAGCTCTCTTGAGTTTACTAACGTATCCTTAATGGAACTGGAATGGGCAGTAACTTTTACCAGTAAAGAATCAAAAAAAGGTGAAATCCTTACTCAATTATATACATTGCCTTCATCCAGCCGGATACCAAATCCTTCTGCACTCCGGTAAGCCAGGATAGTACCATAGTCGGGCATGAAATCGTTTTCGGGATCTTCAGTGGTGATGCGGCACTGAATGGCAAAGCCATTTTTCTGTACCGCATCCTGTTGTGGCAGACTTATGGGCGGTTCATGGAGCGCATAACCTTCGGCAATGTGGATTTGTGTTTTTTCCAGGTCAATACCGGTGATCATTTAAGTGACGGTATGCTCTACCTGGATCCGGGGATTCACTTCAATAAAATACACCTGGTCATTCCTGTCCACTAAAGATTCAACCGTACCCACATTATTATAATGAACTTCCTCACAGATCCTTACGGCATACTGGTAAACCTGATTTCAAGGTTGGTGAAAGGCTGAACGATGGAGCTACCTCTACAATTTTCTGGAAACGGCGCTGTAGACTGCAATCTCTTTCATACAAGTGCATTACATGGCGATGCTGATCGGCCACAATCTGCACCTCAATATGCTTGGGCTGGTCAATGAATTTTTCAAAAAAAACCGTATCATCTCCAAAGGCATTACGAGCTTCCCTTTTGCCTCTTCAAAATTTATATGGAGCTCTTCAGTAGCATGAATTACCCGCATTCCCCTTCCCCCTCCTCCCGATGTTGCCTTTAGCATCACCGGATAGCCTATTATTGCAGCGCCTCCTTTAAAGCAGTATCTATATCTCTGAGAGGTAGCCTGCTGCTTTCTATAATGGGGATTTTTGCCCTTTGAGCATTTCTTTTGCCAGCACCTTGTCCCCTAATTGCTGCATAACTTCCGCACCTGGACCCACAAAAATGATATCATGTTGCAAACACTGGCGGGCAAATTCAAAATTTTCAGAAAGAAATCCATAACCTGGATGTATAGCGTCTGCCCCACTATCTTTAGCAATCGTAATGATGGATTCTATGTCGAGATAGGGTTTCAAAGGAGCATCTTCTGCCCCTATTTGATAGGCTTCATCTGCTTTATAGCGGTGACGTGAATACCTGTCCTCATATGTAAATACAGCTACGGTTTTAATTTCAATTTCATTGCATTCCCTCAGGATCCGTATGGCAATTTCGCCCCGGTTAGCGACTAAAAGCTTAGATATTTTCCTGATTGGCATTACTGGTAGGATTTTGGTTATAAAGAACGTAGGATTAATGGTATTGAAAGTAATGAGCCTTGGGATGTTCCCAAAATAAATGGGGTTTTTTTTCACAGGCGCTGAGGTTGGCATAAGATTTTAAAGAATAAGAAAGAGCTTGGTACTGGATACATTTAATTAATAAAAAAATATTGCACGTTATGAGTATTTGTTCTACTTTACAACCGTAATTTCAACATGTCCGGTCTATCCGCGATAATACCTTTGAATAACCAACTCCGATTTTTCCCTTGAACCCTTTCTGTTCAATTCCTTACTGAATTCCAGAAGAACATTTCTTATTGCTTGGTAATTGAATTATAGATACACCCAATGCCATTGAATGCCATAGTCCTAAGTACGTGAAACGAAGATGAAATAAGAATCAAACCCTATTGTACTATGAGCAAAAGCATTTTAAGTGTCAATGGCAACAAGGCCATGAATTATTTACTACAGACGATTTTGGAAAAGCAGTATCGTTTTGTACCAGTAACAGATGTATTCCAGGGGATGCATCATATTAGAACTAATAAAAATATCAGTGCCCTCGTTGTGGATCTGGATTTTCATCCCCAACAAAGCTGGGAACTGATTGAAAATATAAAAAGTAGTAAGCTGTACAGAATTCCGGTAATTGTTCTGACAACAGAAAACAATGAAACTTTAAGACAAAAATGTTACGAGTTCGAAGTTGACGAGATTTTTTTCAAACCCTTTAATCCCGAAGATTTGATTGCTGCTATTAAGAATATGATGACCGTGAGCATTGTAAATAACTAGCCGTGATCAATAAAATCAAAACCCTAAACTATGCATTTTGAAATTTTACCCGATGTACCCTCTACCGAAAAAAAACAGTATTTAAGGGTCGCAACCATTGCTAACAAAACTGCCCTTTGTTACTTTTATATCGGTGATGATGATGTTTGTGTGGAATTTCTTTCCGGAAATTTCAGCACTGGAATCACTGCGCCTGATTTCGAAACCGCAAAGAAATCCCTTACCATTCAACAACTTATGGAAGTGGATGTGATCATACTGGACATCCCCTACCAGGAGAAGGCATTGAAAGATTTTCATATTTTTCTTAAAAACAGGGATCTTCATTCCATTCCCATTATTTATAATGAACGTCAACTGAAGAATACAATAAGCCTTCCTCCTTCAGAACTGATTGATGATGTCATTGACCTTTGTAACTGGCAATTTGATTTTTCCAGTAAAATATCTTTCCTCAGAAAATCGAAGGCTTACAGCATCTCCAAAAAATCTAATAAACATCAATCCTCAGCCCCAGTAAGATCGATCTCCAAAAGGGCTTTTGATATGATTGTATCAGCCGTGCTTCTGATTCTTTTTTTACCCCTGTTAATTGTGATAGCCTTAGCCATCAAACTGGAATCTAAAGGACCCATTTTTTATAATGCTAAAAGAGCAGGAAGAGGATTTAAGATATTCAGGTTCTACAAGTTTCGTACGATGGAAGTAAATGCCGATAAAAAAATTGAAGCGCTGGCGCACCTCAACCAGTACTCCGATTCTACACAGGGTCCAAAATTCTTTAAAATTTACAACGATCCCAGGATCACTAAAGTCGGTAAATTGCTTCGTAACACCAGCCTGGATGAATTGCCTCAGCTATTTAATGTATTGAAAGGCGATATGTCACTGGTTGGCAACCGGCCCCTTCCTTTGTATGAAGCTGCTACGCTTACCACCAACGACTTTGTGGAAAGATTTATGGCTCCTGCAGGTATTACTGGACTATGGCAGATCAAGAAACGTGGTAAATCAGATATGTCGACTGAAGAAAGAATCAGCCTGGATATCTCTTATGCAAGGAATTCCAATTTGCTGTATGACCTGTGGATCATGGCCCATACTCCAAAAGCATTGATACAAAAAACAGACGTATAAGCAGACCACCGACCTCGATTCGTACCCCAAAACTAGTTTCATGTCACCAGCCAATCAACCCTTGGTTTCTATCGTAACCTTAACCTGGAATACGACAGACATCACCTGTGATTTTCTCCGATCTATTAATGAGCATGGCACTTACAGCAACCTTGAAGTCATTATTGTTGATAATGGTTCCAAGGAAGATCCTACAAAAGTATTTACCGATATTTATCCCAAAGCAAGGGTGATTCTCAATGGGAAAAATCTTGGTTTTACAGGTGGAAACAATGTAGGGATCAAAGCCGCAAAAGGGACTTATCTATTTATTGTAAATAACGATACTGAATTCACACCAGGCCTGATCGAAGGATTACTGGAAGTCTTTGAGAAATACCCGGATGCGGGTATGGTAAGTCCGAAATTTCACTATTTCTTTCATAAGGGCACCATTGAATATGCTGGTTATAATTCAGTCAATATTTTCACCGGGCGCAATGGCATGATCGGCTGCCGTGAAAAGGATGAAGGTCAATATAATGATTTGAAGGAAACGAATTATTGCCATGGCGGTGGAATGATGGTTCCCCGCAAGGTCATTGAAGAAGTAGGCGCTCTACCTGAAGAATTCTTTATTTATTATGAAGAATTTGACTGGTCGGAACAGGTTAAAAGAAAAGGCTATAAGATCTATTACCAGCCAAAATCTCTTATTTACCACAAGGAATCAATGACTACCGGTAAGTCGAGTCCCTTTAAAACGTTCTATCATACCAAGAACCGGATTTTATTCATGAGAAGGAACTCTTCGTTGCCTAACTTTTTGATATTTCTTTCCTACTTTGTGTTGCTTACGGTTCCAAAAAATACGGCTACTTTTCTTTTGAAAGGTCAGAAAGAACATTTGCGTTCCTTCTGGAAAGGAATCATGTGGCATTTTAACCGTAAGATCACTTTCAATTAATCATATGTGTGGTATCGCCGGTTTTGTGGATTTTAATAAGAATTCTGATGAAGAAGTACTTCACCGGATGACTGATGCCATGACGCACCGTGGGCCGGACGATTCGGGTTATGAAGTATATCAGACCCCACATGCTTCCATTGGTTTTGGGCAAAGAAGGTTATCTATCCTGGACCTTTCCCCTTTAGGTCATCAGCCCATGCATTTCAGTGATCTGACTGTTAACTTTAATGGTGAAATTTACAACTTCAAAGAGATCCGTAAAGAACTGGAAGAAAAAGGCTACACCTTCAATTCATGGTCCGATACAGAAGTCATTCTGAAAGGTTATCATTGCTGGGGTCTGGATGTTCTTCAAAAGTTCATTGGCATGTTTGCCATTGCGTTGTTCGACAAATCCAAAAATCAGGTCATTTTCATGCGCGACAGGGCCGGCGTGAAACCACTTTATTTTTATCAAAAAAATGACCTGTTCCTTTTTGGATCTGAACTGAAATCATTCTACCAGCATACCGCTTTCGAAAAAAAAATAGATACCAATAGTCTGGCACTTTTCCTGCAATTCAGTTATATACCAGCTCCCCATACCATTTTTCATCATACCTATAAATTATTACCCGGGCATGTAATGGTGCTGGATCTTTCTACCAGGCAAACGGAACTCAAGAAGTATTGGGATGTGGTAGACCACTATAACAAACCGAAGATCAACATTACAGATGAGGAGGCCATTGAACATACGGATGCGCTTTTGAAAAATGCTTATGAGTACAGGATGGTGTCGGACGTGCCAGTTGGTATTTTCCTCAGTGGCGGTTATGACAGTAGCAGCGTGGCAGCTCTACTCCAGACCGGTCGTTCAGCAAAACTTAAAACGTTCACCATCGGATTTCATGAAAACGAATTCAATGAAGCTCCTGAAGCAAAAAAAATTGCTGATTACTTGGGAACAGATCATACAGAATGGTACCTCACAGCCACAGAGGCGGCAGGAGTTCTCAGTCATCTGCCGGAAATTTACGACGAACCCTTTGCAGACAATTCAACCGTTCCTACCGTACTGGTTAGTCAACTGGCAAGACAACAGGTGAAAGTGGCATTGAGCGCTGATGGTGGCGATGAAATATTCGGAGGTTATAATAAATTTAATCAGGCTGAAAAATATACTAATATCCCGCTGGCGCTGCAAAGCCTCCTGAGCGGCACGATGTCCCTGATCAATCCTGAACACATACCTTTTTTCAACAAGCAATATAACTTCAGCACTCGGTATGAGAAAATGAGACTAATCTGGAAAAGTCATGACGCTGTAACAGCTGTAAAATACATTAGCCAATACATTACAGAGAGTGAAGTGGAATCCTTTTTGGGAAAGCCATTTGAACGGTACCACACCCATTTTGAAGACGGAGAAAAACTGGAACACAACGATGGCATTACCAATCGCCTGCTTGCCATAGATTATAAAACTTTTTTGGTAGATAATAACCTGGTCAAAGTAGACCGGGCAACCATGTCGGTGAGTCTGGAAGGAAGGGAACCCATGCTCGACCACCGGGTGATTGAATACCTGGCTCAATTGCCTTCCTCCTTCAAAATCAGGAATGGCGTCAACAAGTGGTTGTTGAAACAGGTGGTACACCGATATATTCCAAAAGAACTTATGGAAAGACCCAAACGTCCTTTCATTGCACCACTGATGGTTTGGTTCCGTGAAGAATTACAAGAACAATTGAAATACTTCCTGAGTGAAAACAGTTTATCTAAAACTGGAGTTTTTGACCATGCGCCTATTATCCGGCTGAGGGATGAATACCTTGCGGGAAAGAAAGTAAACTACCAGAAATTATGGCAAGTTCTGATGTTTCAGTTGTGGTACAATCAATGGATTCAAAAATTATAACCCTAATCATTAAATAAACAACTGTATATGAAAACTACTGTTTTGGTAACCGGCGGTGCGGGCTTTATTGGCTCCCATGTAGTCAATCACTGCCTCAATATGGGTCACCAGGTAATTGTACTGGATGATCTGAGCGGAGGTTTCGAAGACCACATTCCCGAAGGAGCCATTTTTGTTAAGGGTAGCGTTTGTGATGAGGTGTTGGTGGAAGAACTGTTTACGCAATACAAGTTTGATTATGTGTATCACCTGGCTGCTTATGCTGCAGAAGGTTTATCGCATTTCATCAGACGTTTTAATTATAATAATAATTTAATCGGAAGTATTAATCTGATCAATGAATCGATTAAGCATAAGGTGAAATGTTTTGTATTCACTTCTTCCATTGCTGTTTATGGCGCGGGCCAGTTGCCCATGACAGAAAGTACCGTGCCCCAGCCGGAAGACCCTTATGGTGTTTCAAAATATGCAGTGGAAATGGACCTGAAGGCCGCACATGAAATGTTTGGTCTTAATTACGTGGTATTCCGCCCGCATAATGTATATGGAGAAAACCAGAATATCGGAGATAAATACCGCAATGTCATTGGGATCTTTATGAACCAGATCATGCAGGGTAAATCATTAACGATTTTCGGAGACGGAAGTCAAACCAGGGCCTTCAGTTTCATTGATGATGTAGCCATTCCTATTGCAAAATCCGTGACGCTTCCCAAAGCTTATAATCAGGTATTCAATATCGGAGCTGATCAACCTTATACTGTCAATGAACTGGCTAAAGTTGTGAGCCATGAATTTGGTGTTGCCCCTGACATTAAATACCTGAATGCGAGAAATGAAGTCATGCACGCTTATTCTGATCATACTAAGGCCCACGAGGTATTTGGAGATCCATCAGGGGTAGACCTGCAGGAAGGGATCCGCCGCATGGCCGCTTGGGCGAAGAAAGTAGGTGCCCGTGCCAGCCAGGAATTTGATCACATAGAAATTACTGAAAAGCTCCCAGATGGCTGGCAGATTAAAAAACGTGTGGTGGTTTAGGGCATGCATCATGACAAAAAGAATTAAGGTTTTGGAATGTATTCGCCAGGGCCAGATTGGTGGGGGTGAATCGCATTTATTAAGCCTGGTGGAAAACCTGGACAAGACCCAGTTTGATCCGGTGGTGCTTTCATTTACTGATGGCCCCATGATACAACGGCTCAAGGAATTGAAAGTTCCTGTACATATTATATCCACCACCAGGCCCTTTGATGTTACCAAATGGAGGCTTGTAAAAAAATTTTTAAAAGAACAGCAAATTGACCTCATCCACGCTCATGGAACAAGGGCCAATTCAAACATATTATGGGCAGCCCGGTCGCTGGGCATTCCAGTCATTTATACGATTCATGGTTGGTCATTCCACCCGGACCAGCGTCCGCTGATACGGCGCATCAGGATCCTGGGAGAAAAGTTGCTGACCAGCAAGTCCAACATTAATATTTCTGTATCCGCGTCTAACCAACAAACAGGAAAGGATCATTTGCCTTCCTTTACTTCAGTAGTTATCAATAATGGAATTGACCTCAAAAGATTCAATCCCAACAAGGCCCACAAGAATATCAGGGAGGAATTGGGTATTTCTCCGCAGGTGTTGCTGGTTCTTTTTATTGCAAGATTCACGCTTCATAAGCAACCATTGTCACTAATTAAAGCCTTTGCGGCTGCGCTACCATCGAATGCGAACATGCACCTGCTGATGGTTGGTGATGGCGATCAGAAAGAAGAAGCAGTTCAGCTAATCCGACAATTACATATTGAAAAAAACATCACCCTAATTACTTTCCGCCAGGATGTACCGGATATCCTGGCCAGTGCAGATATTTTCGTTCTTCCCTCTCTTTGGGAAGGATTGCCTATCGGTTTACTGGAAGCGATGTCGATGGGTAAAACGATCATTGCATCCAATGTAGATGGCACCAGTGAAATCATACGGCATCAACAAAATGGATGGCTGGTAGAACCTGAAGACCTGGTGAGCAATTTGACAAAGGCGCTGGTCGCGCTTGGCGCAAATGAAAACAAAAGAATAGAATTGGAACAAAATGCCATTGATACGGTAAACGATCGATTCAATGCGGCGCATATGACCCGGCAAATTGAAGCCATATATGTAAGGCTGTGTGCTCCTGAAAAATCCGAAATGAAAAGCGAATTCAGTAAAACAAAATCCATATAATCCTGAAACGAAGAAAATTTCTATTTTATAAGTTCTAAAACACCAATATGAATGCGGTTCAGTTAGAGGAAGGCCTTGCCTATGCCGAATCAAATTTTGCAGGCACACTTACTTTTTCCAAACTCGATAAAGAGCTGATCCGGAATAACTTTGACTTAAAGGGAAAAGAAGTACTTGATTTCGGATGTGGCATGGGCCATATGTCTATGTGGTTTGCCCGTGAATTAGGCGCTCACGTTGATGGTGTTGATATAGATGACAATCACATAGAGGTAGCCAAGGAATTCAATAAGAAATATCAAATACCAAATGTAACTTTTGAACTAAGAAATATTATTGCTCATCCCATTGAAAAGCAATATGATTTTATTTTTTTGAATGATGTCATTGAACACATCACCATGAACTGGATCCAGAATGTGCTGGATGTGCTCATCTACAATAACCTTAAACCGGGTGGTATTATATTCTTCAGCTATCCGCCATGGGAGGGTCCTCATGCATCTCACCTTCAACCTGCAACCAGGTTGCCATGGGTTCAATTTCTTCCACAGAAGTTTGTCGTTAACCTTGTTAGAAAAAGAAACAGGCAGCTGGTTGGAAAACACGACCTGCTCACGGAATACCAGGAACTCAATCACATGTCACATAAGAAACTGACAAGCCTTTTAAAAAAATATACGCTGAAAATGGTGTTCAGGAAAAGCCATACTAAGCTGAACCGAATAAGTTTTTTGAAAAATACCAACTTCAATGTTTTTCCTTTCACGTTCATTGTTACCAAGGAACTGATTGCATTCCAGAAAGCAGTGAAATAAGAAAAGCAGCCAGGCTGCCTCTCTTATAAAATATGAATTTAATC
>JANLYU010000479.1:0-8996 GCA_031365785.1 Flavisolibacter sp.
GATCATATGATCGAGCTATTAATAATTGAGTTTACAATATGTTACTAATGGCTTCAGCGTATTTTGGCTTATTCCATTAAGTTCATAATACAGATTACCTGCTTTCAGGTTCATCTTTTTAAGAGAAGGGAATTTGAGGTATGATAAGTTATAGAATGTATGTGAAGTCTCGTATTTGCGCCCACAGCATGGGGTCTCCTTAAAGGGTAATTATTGTAAACTTCTAAAGGCCAACAGAAAACCTAGTGTGGCAGGCATCCATTCCGTTCAAGACTTCCATTCTTATTGAATGACTGCTTCGGTTGCGGCCGTAATTTTTAAATCTCTTTTATTTTGAACAAAGGCGATGATTTTATAATTCGCTGTGTTGAAGTTACCGGGTGCTGTAAAACTGATTTCACTTTTATCTAAAGGGGTTACTGTGGCCAGTTCCATGACCACATTGGTATGTTCTAAATGCCTGCCGCTGTTTTCGCCACGCTTCACTTCCGTTGCTGTTTTTAGCTGCACGAGAGCCAGGTTTACATTGACATTTTCCAATTGTGACGTCTGGAAGCTTACCCTAATCTTACCTTCTTTTGCGACAGCTGAAACTTTCAATTGTCCGCCTTCACCTTCATTCAGCTCCTTGTCAACTGAGGTATATAATTGTACGTTGCTGGAGCCAACAAATTCTTTTGTTCCGTTGATTACAGCTTGCGGTGTATAAGAGCTTTCTAAACCGAAGTGATTTACATAAGCGGCTTGTCTTGCTGTCCATTGAGGCTTGCTGAAGGCATCTTTCCAACCCAGGCGGTCCCAATAATCTACATGATAACTGAGCACATACACCGCCATCTTTTTTTCAGCATCCAGTTTAGTAAGCAATGCATCAGCTGAAGGACAGCTGGAGCAGCCTTCCGATGTAAATAGTTCTACCACAGCAAAGCCTTTATGATCCATGGTTTTTGCATCAGCGGTTGAATGGTTTATAAGTGTTGTTTTTGCAGAAATCCATTTGCCGGAAAAAACACCGGTTTTATTTAAGGTGAAACCGGCTATGATGAAGCCAGCTATCGAAATCAAAATTAGTTTCATGACGACTGTTTTATCTTATTGAAAATAGGTTTTCGTTTTGAACTTTAATTCAGGTTTTTTACTCTTACCCAGGCGGTATCTGCTTTTTCAATGAGGGCAGCCCTGTCTTTATCCCAGGCCTTTTTTACATCGAGGTTGTAATTGAAATAAAGCTTACCATCAACTACTGAAAATGTCTCTGGCTTTGTAGGCGCCTTGTGTCCTTCCGCGGTGCCGTAAGCGCAATAACCACCGTATTGCGGGGCAAATTTTTCAGGGTTGGCCTTGAATGCATCCAGATTTTGCTGCGAAGCAAAGTTCCAGGAAACGTTTTTCCATTCGTACGCATATCTATCGCTACCCATAACTGGTTTTGCATCCGTGAAAAAAGCTACTGCATCATAGCCGTTAATGGCTTTGTTGCCCGGTGCATAAATTTCTTTAGATGCTTCAGGACTTTTACAGGAAGCAATAAGAAGGACAAGTGATAAAATGACGTACGTTTTTTTAAGCGATGGTTGAATAAAGCAGTTCATGAAAGGAGTGTTTACATTATTTTATTAAAGAAGAAGCGTTGCTTTATGTTTGACGCAGGAAAACTCAATTCCTTTCACTCCCTAAAAAAAATATTTTTATTTAACAGTTCGCTCACAGTTGGAAGGAGTGTGGGTTTTTAAAAATGCTAGTATAATTAAATGATTTTCTGAATTTTATTGGATATTAACCGTACTCATGCCAGTAAAATGACTATCCTTTAGCCCCTAGTTTATTTTAAAAGCAGATGCTGTTAGCCAGTTTTATTTTGTCAAGCAGTAAACGTCATCAGTCGTAAAGTTTTTACTTGAATTGATACACTTTTTTAAATACTTCCCAATTTTTGTTGGAAGCATGAGGGGATCCAGTTTGTAATATCAAATTTTCTATTTGACATATTGAAACAATTAGAAAATTTTTGGGAAGGAAGGACAAGGGAAGTTGATTATAAATAAAAATAGAAAGAGAATGGGGTACGGCGCACTTCATTCTCTTTCTTTACTCGTGTTTGCGACCTGCCTATCTACACCAGGCGCTACAACAAGTGGATCAGGATAGCTACTTCACTCACTGTTTTGAAAAAACCAGGTGCTCCTCTTCAATGATTTCCGGATTGATCAGTCCCAAAGAAGAAGTATTGGTTTTTGTGGTGTCGATATTCCATGTCTTTGAAATTTTAGTGAGGACATTGGCTGTTCCGAAGTTGATGATCATGGAAGCTTTAGAAGGTGTGCTTCCATAATATCCAACTGCAGAAGGTGTATACGACCAGGAGCCTGATGTTTCAACCCCACTTTTGCTGGCCTTTACAATACCTCTATCAAAAAAACTGAAACTGTATCCATTGTAAACTGATGTTTTATCTTCTGTCTTTTGAATCAGTGAAGTAATGGCCCATGTTCCTGAAAGGAGGGTAGCCTGTACATTCGAACTGCTGGTATTAGGCGGAACAGGTGTTACATCTGACTGATTTTTGGAACAACCTGCCAGCAACAGAATACATAATAGACCTGATTTCCAGACATGTTTTTTTTCATTTTTCATACAAAGAGTTTTTTTGGTGATACAGTAGGTACACACCGGCCTCCTGATTGTAACTGGAATTTTGATAAAATTTTATCGGTGGTATAAATAGTCATCACTTGAAGCCCGGTAAACCTGGAAAAATGGTTCTAAAATTAAAATGGATGGAATGGTTACATTTTGAATGCATGCGTTGACCAAGAAGAGAGATTGCATTATTCATAAAAATTATCAACCATGAAAAGGCGCATCACACCTATTGTACTTCTTCTTATGATCATTTCCATTACTGCTTGCAAAAAGGATCAGTCATTGAATCAACCCAAAGCAAAGACTTCTGCAGTTGTTTTTCAGTTGAAAGCAGTAAACCCTGTTGTCTCGCTGGAACGGACTGTTGCTGGTGCCAGTATCACCTCCAACCGGATCGAGGGGGTGAACATCCAATGGAACTCCGCTACCGCTTTTGTCTCCCAACTGAAATTTGAAGCTCAAAAATCAGATTCCGAGGTCGAGTTCAAGGTGGACTTGCAAAAGAGTATCGATCTATTTCAGATTGATAACAGCCTTGGAAATATGGTACTCCCTGCCGGTAACTACAAGGAAGTAGAGTTTAAAGTCAAACTGAGTCCGGATGGCAACAGTCCTGCATTGTTGCTCAAAGGCCGGCTTAAAAACGGCATTGATTCAATGACTATTATTTTCAGGGCGGATGAATCCATAGAAGTAAAGGGAGAGAAGCATAACGTAACGGTTAATGACACCACGATCCACAAGGCTATTACCTCCCTTGATCTGGCCAAACTTACTCATGGTATCAGTATAGATGTCCTGGGAAAAGCTGTAAAAACTGGAAATGATATCCTGATCACCTCTGGAATCAATAAGGACCTCTATAAAATTATGGTGAAGAACCTGAGGGACCTGGGTGATGAGGAAGAGTTCCATTAAATCATAATGAAAGACCCGATTATTAACTAACAGAGCCGTAACGGGCCTCTGTTAGTTGTAACGGAGATATATTGTCAAAGACAACTTTTCCTACTTAATTTACGTTTCTACTTAGACCCTTACAGATATGCCTACATCATTTCGTTCAAAATGAGATATATGAATTCTTTAAAATATGGGTTGTATTGGGCGTTGTTGATTTTTGCAGTATCCTGCAAAAAGAATGAAGCTGTTACTGCGGGCCAGAGGTATCAATTGAGTTATGGCGAATCCGTTTTTTACCTCAGGAATCAGTCTGCAGATGTGTTGGTAGCGCCATTGAACCCAAAGGCGGGGATATTTACTTCATTTCCCGACGGCCTGTCCATAGATACAAATACGGGCATCATCAATGTTTCACAAAGTGATGCAGGCATGCGGTATCGGATACAATACCATGGTTCTGGCGGTGATTCGGCTACCACTTTCATTGTAATTTCAGGAATCAATTTCCCGGATAAATTTTATCGCCTTGAAAGTGCCGATAGTGTTGCCTTTCCAGTATATAATGCCGATCCTTCCAGAACATTGCCAGGGGGAAATTTTGATGAAGACCATGTAGCCAACAATTCGGGGTGTGCCATCAGAACGAATAACGGACAAATCAATCTTACTGAAAGTATCAGGAAGGGACTGTTTGGAAATACACCACAGAACGATACACGCAAGGACTTTGAAGTCCGGTACCGGCTGGATGACCCAAGCGGTAAGGCACTGAACAAAATCAAGATCCTGATTTATTATTACGACAGAATGCAGAATGTTCCTTCAGATCTTTTGCAAACCATACAGGATCACCAGGCCATGACATTTCAACCCGACAATCAACCTGTCAATACCGCTCCATTAACAACGCTGGCCAGGAAGCCGCGCCCTCCCTGTATTGTGATCATTGGACATAATAATTAAACGGCTATATTTATCCAGTGCGTGGTGCATCTCTAGTATTATCAATTTCATTTTCATTCCTGATCGTTTATTCCCTTTCACAGGAACGGCATCCATCTTATACTGAGTTATTAAGGGAATATTCGGAAGCCGATCAGCTATACCATAAAGCTCTTCATATCAATACCTCTACTGATAAAGGAGCCATTTGGGAAAATCAACTCAACCAGCTTGCCCTTTCAAAATTCAGGAACCTGGAGCAACACCTTCCTCAAAATTCATCTGCTGATTCGCTGCATTTTTTTCTCTCCTTGAAAACCGGGGAGCTGTATCATTATTTTGATAGTCTTGTTCCGGCTCAGCTTTATTATAATCGGGCCATTGCTGTAAAGCAACGACTACCTTTCCTGGTTGATTCATTTGTTTTCAAACCCTATTTATTTTCGGGGAACATATATTTTAGGCAAAATAAACTGGACGAAGCGGCAGTGTGTTTCAAAAAAGCCGAAGCCATACAAGAAAAGTATTCCCTTAAGTTAGAGGAAAGTGAGCGACTGTTCAATGACCTCGGACTGCTTTATTTTCAATCCGGTAATTATCAGCAGGCAAGTAATTATTTCAGGAAGGCGGGCCATGTACTTGCAAAAAATAATCCATTTTACGAAGATTTATTTGTCAACTACCAGATCAACTATGCCATTGTACTATTCAAACTTGAAAAATTTTCTGAAGCGGATTCCATCCTGCATGGGTTGCTGCCTTATGGCCTTCATCTTGACGAAATTTATAACAATATTGGACTGATTCAACACCGTTTGAAAAAATTCCAGGAAGCGATTGTAAGTTTTCAGAAAGTTCATTATTCCAATGCCCTGCAAATCGGATTGCAAAATGACAGGGCCAATGCATGGCTTGCATTAAAAAATTATGATTCTGTCTTCACTTATCTGAATGCAGCATTGCAGAAAAATAAGAAATTTAATAGAAAAAATACCAGCGTGGATTTCGGCTTAAGCCTGAAAATTTATGGTGATATGGAGAAGGACCAAAGCAACTTTACCCAAGCCCTTCGCCATTATCAGCAAGCCCTCAACCAATTCTATCCTGCTTTTACAGATAGTTCGATTCACGCCAATCCAAAGAAGTTCACGGGAAGGTTTTCTTACGTTCATTTATTTCACACGCTGGAAGCGAAGGCTGCAGTTCTGGACGCACTGTACCTGCAAACAAAAAATATGTATTGGGCCCGTGAAGAATTAAATGCTTTTGGGGCAGCTTTCCTGCTCATCGACTACATAGAAAAAACCTATGACAGTGATGAGGCCCGCTTGTTCCTGGAAAAAAGTAAGTATGCGATTCATGACCGGCCTGTTGTTCTCGCCTTTGATCTTTATACAAAAACAAAACTCAAAGATTTCCTGGAAATGGCCTATGAACTGGACCAGAAAAATAAGGCCACCGTTCTGGCATTCAACGATCACAGGAATCAGCTCAATATTCCTGCAACTGGATTGCGTGAGCAGGAACACCATCTTAAGGTGGCCATAACCCGGTTGTCGTTACAGGCACCATCGTCAGAAGCGGTTTTGAGAAAGGAATCTGAACGTCAAATCAGTGAACTTGAAATGCAATTGGGAAAAGTTCAGGAGAAGATCGGTCAGCACTATCCGGTAGTTACTATGAAAGTTCCAACTATCAGCTTTATTCAAAACCAAATGCTGGACGACGAAACTCAACTGCTTTCTTTTCATCTGGGAGAAAAGAAGTTGACTGTTTTTAGTATTACGAAATCTGCATTTAGAGGTATTGAGAAAAATATTTACCCTGAATTTTATAAGGACCTCGAAAATTTTGTCAGCAGGCTTCATACCCTATCGGATACTCTATCATCAGATGATGAAGAAAACAAGCGGCTGAATTTATTTTTATTGGATTCTGTTCTTGACCCTTCTTTCAAAAGATTGATCATCATTCCGGACAATGAATTGAATTTTCTTCCTTTTGATGCCCTAAAACAAGGAAATTCTTTTTTAATTGAGAAGTACTCCATTCAATATCAATATTCCACGCTATTACTAAAAAAAGATAATAAAGATTTTAGCAAGGCAACTACGGTGTCCTTTGCACCCTTCACTAAGGAAGATTATTCAGGTGAATCACTGAAGTTTTACCAACTTCCTCAGTCTTTACAGGAAGTAAGCGGTTTGGATGGGACATTATTCATCAATGAAAAGGCAACTAAGCAGAATTTCCTGGATAATTATGGGCGAAATCAAATTATCCATTTGGCAACACATGCCGTGGCTTATGACAGTGCGGGTCATTTCTCATTTATTGCTTTTGCCCCCTGGAATGATCCAACACAAGATGGGTATCTTTTGTATGCCCCGGAAATCTATAATTTAGATTTCAGTAAAAACAGGCTGGTGATTCTGAGTGCGTGTGAAACAGGCTTTGGCAAATTGGTAAAAGGTGAGGGTATCATGAGTCTGAGCAGGGCTTTTTCATATGCAGGTTGTCCCAATATCATTGCTTCCTACTGGAAAGCAGACGACCAGGCAACAGCCTATCTTGGTCAAAAGATACACGTGTACTTGAAAAAAGGTTTTTCTGTGGACGAAGCCCTGCAAAAAGCAAAGAAAGATTACCTGTTGGACAGGTCAATCAATCCAAGAATGAAGCAACCTGCTTATTGGGCCAACCTGGTTTTAATCGGCAATTATCAACCACATGCACATCCATTCGACTATGCATGGATCTGGAGTATCATCTTAATTGTTGCCGCTTTACTGATTCTTATTAGAAGATTCATCAGGAGTCCTGCATAAATTACTTACGGAGCATCAATGAAGTTTTTCTACTTCCCGGATAGTTTGGTCACTCACCTGCTTATGGTAAAGATGTCGTTCATCATCATGTATTTTCTTCAGTAAGGGTAGAGAGCGGGCATATTCCTTATTCTTGAAATAGGCAAGTGCCAGGTAAAATTCAGCATCCTGCCTGTATGGTCCTTTGCTTTCCTGGCACAGCGAATCAAATAAAGGTTGGGCAGCTGAGGAATTGTTTTGTAAAAGATAAGACAGGGCTAACAGGAAACGGTCTTTAGTATCCAGTGTCGCTCCTTTCCCTAAACGGATGACTCCGGCAAAATCCTTTTTACGATAATCATCTTCAATGGGTGAATGAATGTTATCCTGAGAACGCGAAGTATTGACGTTGTATTCCACGTAAGTATCCTGATAGATCCGCTCAGGTAAAGTATCATTTTGCCAAAAATATTTCACGGAGATAACAATCAGGAATACACAGGCTGCTGCGAGGGCATATTTGAAAGATTTGTTGATGCTGAATATTCGGGCTCCGGATTTTTTATTCTTTGACAAAACCTGTTCGTGCTGGCGTCGGATATTGGCTACCTGCTGGTTGATCCCATAATATTTAACGGTTTCCCTGGCCAATTGTAACCGTTCCAGCCTTTCGCGTAGTTGCTGGTCGGATTGCAAGCGTTCATCGAATTGCTTCCTGTCGCCGGCTGACATGTCATTATCCAGATATTGTAACAATTCGTTTTCTAAAGGTAGATTTTCATCCATGCAATAAAGATTTTAATCGTTGCAGAAGGGTTTTTTCGGCATGTACCATTTCCTCCAGTTTTTTCAGGCATTTATATTTTTTGTTTCGCAACACCTGTTCGTTTTCATAATCAAGTTCAATCAGCATTTCTCTGAATGAAAGATTCTCATAATAAAAAAGTAAAAGAATCTTTTTACAATTTTCTCCCAGCCGGTCCATGATGCCCAACAATTGTTCTGAGGCTTCTCTGTTATCCAATTGGCTTTCCATTTGTACTTCCTGTTGCTCAAGCATCTGGTCATAATTTTTTTCACGCTCTTTTGATCGTCCCCTTCTTTTTAACTCATTCAGCCAGATATTCCGGTTCATAGAAAATAGAAAAGTACCGATGCTGGATTCTCTCTTGAATCTGTTTTGTTTTACCAGATGGACAAATGACACTACCACTTCCTGAAAGATATCCTGAGCATCTTCATCACTACCGCTATTTCGCCTGATAAACCATTTCAGAGTTTCGAAATGGACTTTATAGAGGTACCGGATACCATCTTCTTCAGTCCTGCGGTCCAATAATTTTTCAATCAGTGCT
This sequence comes from Flavisolibacter sp., assembly GCA_031365785.1. Lineage (GTDB taxonomy): Bacteria > Bacteroidota > Bacteroidia > Chitinophagales > Chitinophagaceae > Flavisolibacter. The sequence continues at coordinate 8,651 of JANLYU010000479.1, forward strand.
GTGTCGGATATTTGATCGTCTGTCTTCATGATTGGTAACCGTCAAAAACGTATTTGTAACCTAATGTACCAATTATTTATAGAGCATTGAGAATGTGGCTTTTATCAAGTGTGAGTGTAAAGCCTTATCGACTCGTGCGATTACCTATGGTAGAAGTATCACTAGGTGTTTAAAGGCCTCGAAAAGAGTCTTCTCCAAGTCTCAGGCTCTCACGTATTCATGATTATTGGTTGCCCAACTTCTTTAATGGAACGAAAATTACTTTAGGGGTATAAATATTTGGATTGGAATTTATTTCGGAATAGGAAGAATTATTAGTATCGTAAGTAAGCAACATGGTATGCGT
>JANLYU010000073.1:0-2278 GCA_031365785.1 Flavisolibacter sp.
CATTTGCTTTTTAGTAGTGGTGTTCCATCTGCAGGCTTTGGCACAGAAAACAAAAGTGGATCTGTTGATCTATAATGCGAAGATCTATATGTTGGATCCTAAATTTTCCATTGCCTCAGCTATAGTTATTAAAGATGGAAAAATTGAAGACATAGGGTCAACTAAAAATCTTTCTTACAAGTATATTCCCACACAGTCTATCAACGCGCAGGGTAAATTTATGTATCCTGGTTTCATCGACGCGCATACCCATTTTATTTCTTATGGCTTAGGATTGCAATCCGCAGAACTCGTAGGCACCACCAGTTGGGAACAGGTCATTACTGTGCTCCAACTTTTCACTAAACAAAAACAAATAGCTCCAGGGGCCTGGATCACCGGCCGCGGATGGGACCAGAATGACTGGGATCAAAAAGAATTTCCAACCAAGGAAAAACTGGACCAGATGTTTCCTGATCATCCGGTGCTGCTGACACGCATTGATGGACATGCAGCCATCGCGAACCAAAAAGCTTTGGACCTTGGAGGGATACTTCCGGGAATGAATGTTTCCGGTGGACAGGTGGAAACAAAAAATAATGTCTTAACTGGAATACTTCTCGATAATGCTATCGGACTGGTACGTTCCAAAGTGCCTGAACCATCCGTTACCCAACTGAAAGATGCTTTGCTTGATGCCCAGCAAAAATGTTTCGCTGTCGGTTTAACCACCGTAGACGAATGCGGTATTGATTACCGGGCGGTGTTGTTCCTGGATAAAATGCAAAAAGAAAACGAACTGAAAATGCGCATCTATGCTATGCTCAGTGATGAAACGCAGAACTATGATTTCTTATTCAAACGTGGAAAAATAAAAACCGACTTTTTAAATGTGCGATCCTTTAAAGTATATGCTGATGGTGCGCTGGGTTCGCGGGGAGCAGCCCTGCTGAAAGCTTATGCAGATCAACCAGGATGGTATGGATTTCTCCGCAGCAGCCAGCAACATTTTGATTCTGTTGCCAGCATCATTGCTGAACATGGATTTCAAATGTGCACCCATGCCATTGGTGATTCAGGCAACCGTACTATCCTGAAAATTTATGCCAAATACCTCAAAGGGAAAAATGACCTTCGCTGGAGAATAGAACATGCACAGGTCGTGAATCCCATAGACTTCCAGGTATTTGGACAATATAGCATCATCCCATCTGTTCAACCAACCCATGCCACTTCAGATATGTATTGGGCAGGTGAAAGGCTCGGGGCCGAAAGAGTAAAAGGTGCTTATGCCTACAGGCAATTGCTGGAGCAGAATGAATGGCTGGCGCTGGGAACAGATTTCCCTGTAGAAGATATTTCTCCTATAAAAACTTTTTACGCTGCAGTATTCAGGAAGGATGCAAAAGGATTTCCCGAGGGAGGCTTCCAGGGAGAAAATGCACTTACCCGGGAACAAGCCCTGAAAGGCATGACCATCTGGGCGGCCCGCTCTAACTTCGAAGAAATGGAAAAGGGATCGCTGGAGAAAGGAAAATGGGCAGATTTTATTTTGCTGGATAAGGATTTAATGAAAATAGACGCGAAAGAAGTGTTGGCTACAATAGTACTGAATACTTATGTGGGAGGTCAGAAAGTGTATCAAAAAAATTGAACGATGAAATACGCATTATGGGCATTGATTATTTTTTACTCTTTCTCGGTATCATTTTCAGCCCGACAGGTGAAGAAAAAGATCCTCTTTTTTGGTGATTCAATTACAGAACAGGGAGCCAAACCAGGAGGTTACATCAGGCAGCTGGATACCCTTCTGGAAAAAAAAGCAATCAGCAGGAAATATGATTTGTTGGGTGCAGGTATTGGCGGAAATAAAGTATATGATCTTTACCTGCGCATGGACAGCGATGTGCTGGCTAAAAACCCGGAAGTAGTGGTGATTTGGATCGGTGTCAATGATGTATGGCACAAACGTTCATTGGGTACGGGAACAGATGCAGATAAATTTGAAAAATTCTACCACGCCATTATTCGCAAACTGAAAGAAAAGAACATAACCGTTTACCTGTGCACCCCCGCCACCATAGGTGAAAAATTTGACAGCACCAACGAGCTGGATGGAGACCTCAATAAATATTCTGTTATCATACGCTCTATTGCAGCCAAAAATTCCTGTCCTGTAATCGATTTCAGAAAATATTTTTCCGACAACATTAAAGCCAACAATCCTGATAATAAAGACCGTGGTGTACTCACCACAGATGGTGTACACCTGAATGCCAGGGGCAACCAGTTGGTAGCG
>JANLYU010000120.1:0-5251 GCA_031365785.1 Flavisolibacter sp.
CTCCAAACCCCCAATAGATTTTCATCCCATAATGCTCGGCATAGGGCAGGAGCAGGATCATCATAAAAAGGAACACATCAGATGTCCTGAACAGCCACCGGATGATAAACTGTCCGATCCCGGGCTTGCCTCCATTTTCACTGATCACTTTAATTCCCATCACTTTTTTCCCAATACTTTGCCCACCCAAAGTAATCTCACACACTACATGGTAAACAAAAAAAGGAACCAACAGCAAAAGGCCAATAAAGTGAAGGTCGTAAGAGGCATCGAGTGAATGACCTGAATGCGCTTCCATCCAGCGAAACAATCTGGTGGCCATGACCAGGTAAAAAATCTGAAGCAGCAGATCAAGCAGCCATGCAAAAAGGCGCCGGAAAAAAACAGGAGACTCGAATTCGATGTCAAGGTTGAAATGGGTGGCGATCTGCACAAAGCTCATGGCACTGAAGATTTCTGTATAAATGTATAAAAACAGGAGACACCATTTTTAAAAGCCGAAAAAACCTATTTTACAAGCAAATAAGGGCCCTGAGAGAAGGATTATTCATAAAGAAAAACAAAGACCGTTGGGAGAACATACGGCAGGGTGGTTCAGCCGATCCCGACGAAATGGCAAGGGATTTTGTAAAGCTGGTAGACGACCTGGCCTATTCAAAAACTTTTTATCCTGCCAGTAAAGTAACGCGGTACATCAATTCACTGGCATCGCGGATTTACCTGCGTATTTACCAGAACCGCAAGGAAGAATCGAACCGGTTGGTTACCTTCTGGAAGTATGATGTGCCCATGACCATTGCCCGGCATTACAGGATTCTGTTGTTCAGTGCCTTCCTGTTCCTTCTTTTCTACCTGCTGGGTTTTTTTTCAGCCAAATACGATGAGAATTTAACCAGGGAAATTATGGGCAATAGTTATGTGAATATGACTGAAAAAAACATTGAAGAGGGCAATCCTTTCGGCGTTTACCAGTCGGGTAACGCCATCATTTCATGGCTGGGCATTCTGGTGAATAATGTAACTTTTTCAATTCTTTCATTTGTAAAAGGCATTTTCCTGGGCATCTTCTCTTTGTGGGCGCTGATCAAAACTGCTATGGATACCGGCGTATTCCATTATATGTTTGCGGCAAAGGGCCTTGGTGTCGATTTTATTTTTGCCGTCATGCTTCATGGCCTGCTGGAACTTACCGCCATCGTCATTACCTGCGGAGCAGGGGTGATCATGGGTACCAGTTATTTATTTCCGGGAACACAAACCAGGCTGCATGCTTTCCAGGAAGGGGTAAAGGATGGTGTCAAGATCGTGATCGGCCTGATTCCGGTTTTTGGAATTGCGGCTTTTTTTGAAGGCTTCATCACCGGTCTCTATAAAATGCCACTCGTGCTGAACATCCTTTTACTTGTTGCTTCAGCCGCATTCATTACCTGGTATTTTATGGTATATCCTTACCGGTTGTATACCCAATTCAAACAACAAGCCTCACTTGCACTCCATGAATAAGCACAAATTTTATATGGTGGTAGTCCTGTTGCTTGTGTTAGCATCAGGCACTTCGATAACGGCACAGGAGCCAATGGAAGAGCAGGATACATTTTTAACTGGTGATACCTATTTCAACCACCTTTCAGTTCATGCCCTCAAAAGTGTTCCCATACGCCAGATTCCGGATTCCATATGGAAACAGTTGAAACAACAGGATGCTTTCTGGTACGCCGACATAGCACCGCATAAGAATACTGAAAGTGTGGCTCCTGGTCAAAACATTATAAATACCAGCTGGATGAAAACCTTGGTTTGGGTATTTATCTTACTGACCATGCTTTCTACACTTGTTTGGTTCCTTTCATCAATAGATATCCGGTTATTCCGCAAACCTTCCACAGAACTGCAAAAAGAGGAAACTATTTTCCTTTCCGAAGATATTTTTTCCATAGACTTTGAAAAACAGATCCGGAAGGCAACATCCAATCAGGAATTCAGGCATGGCATCAGGTTCCTGTATCTACGTTCGTTAAAAGAATTGACAGAAAAAAACCTGATAGATTACACTCATGAAAAAACCAATAGGGATTACTTGAATCAATTGACCGGTACGGTTTATTGTAAGGATTTTTACAGGCTTACCCAGGATTTTGAATACATCTGGTACGGAAAGTTTGATCTGTCGGCTGAGCAGTTTCATTTGATACAGCAAGATTTTTACCGGTTCAAACAATCGCTGGCAGAATGAAAAAATATGTGCCCTACCTGGTTGGTTTACTTGCAGCAGCCTGCTTGTTATACCTGGTGTCCCGCCATTCAGCTCCGCAGCGGCGCATCAATGAAAGGATCACGCTCAGGCAAAAAGATAAGATTCCATATGGAACTTTCGTGGCGCGTTCGTTGCTTTCTTCTCTCTTTCCACATGCCACTATTCATTACGACAGCAAAAGTCCCGGGCTATGGGATTCAATTGCTGTTACTTCTTACAACCAGGCAGTTTTACTAATAGGATTAGACTTTGATGCCGACACTAATGAACTCAAAAGCATAGTCAACTTTGCACGGAAAGGAAATTATATTTATATCATCGCACGCTCCTTTTCTCGAGAATCGCAGCAGTTTTTTCATTTCACAACTAACAGAGATCAAAGAAATGATTTTTTGAACCTACGGGAAGACAGTCTCTCGCTTCAACTTTCAAGACCTGTTTTTTCTTCCGTCCAGAATTATGTGTATCCGGGAAGAAATCTGGCTAGCGCATTCGTTACCCTTGATTCTACGAGAACCCTTGTATTGGGGCGCGATGGCCGTCATCTTCCGGATTTTATTGAATACCAGACAGGAAATGGAGGAATTTTTATTCATACTGCGCCGTTGGCATTCAGCAATTATTTTATTCTTCATAAAAAAAATATACAGTATTACCAGCAAGCCCTCTCAGTAATACCTTCAAAAGTGGAGCGGGTACTTTGGAATGAATATTACCTTACGCGGCCTGGAAGGGATGAAGCCAATGAACCCAATAGGTGGCGGGTGCTGATGCGCTACCCGTCTTTTAAATGGGGCCTGATCACCGGGGCGGTGATGCTTTTTCTAATGACATTATTGGGTTCCAGAAGGAAACAACGGATGATTCCGGAATATAAAAAGCCTACCAATGATTCCCTGGATTTTGTAAAAACGGTAGGGCGATTGTATCATGACAAGCGGGATCACCATAACCTTTCAAAAAAAATGGCTGCTTATTTTATGGACCATGTAAGGTCCATTTATAAAATTCCAACCGCTGTTCTGGACGATCAGTTCACCCGTTCACTTCAATATAAAAGTGGTTATCCATTTACCGAATTAAACCAGATTGTTTCCTTTATCAATTATCTTGAGCGGGGTGTTCAGGTGAATGATGAACAACTGGCCACATTTTACCGGCAATTAGAATTATTTTATCAAAACACATAAAATGGAAGAAGAAGTTTTCACGCCCAGGACCCATCTTGCCGGACTGAGTGAGGCGGTTCAATCACTTCGTCAGCAGATAAAAAAGATTATTGTAGGGCAGGATGAAATGGTGAAGCTGATTATAGCAGCTTTATTGGCTGATGGCCATGTGTTGATTGAGGGCGTACCCGGCGTAGCGAAAACTTTGACCGCAAAACTGGTTGCACGGACTTTGTCCGTACATTTTTCACGCATCCAATTCACACCCGACCTCATGCCGTCAGATGTTTTAGGAACACCTGTTTTCCATCCGAGGGAGGGAACGTTTGATTTCAAAAAAGGACCCTTGTTCAGCAACATCGTTCTGATCGATGAGATCAACCGGGCACCTGCTAAAACGCAGGCAGCCCTGTTTGAAGTGATGGAAGAAAAGCAAATTACTGTGGATGGAAGAACTTATCCGATGCAGGCACCCTTTATGGTGCTGGCTACGCAAAATCCAATAGAACAGGAAGGTACTTACCGCCTTCCGGAAGCACAGCTGGACCGGTTCCTTTTCAAAATTGTGGTGCCTTATCCCAGTGAAAGTGAAGAGTTGCTCATCCTCACTCAGTTTCATCAGATGGGTAATGCAGAGGTGCTTTCTTCCATCCAGCCAGTTTTGGAAGGACCTCAGATAGAAGCCATCCGTAAACAAGTCAAGACCCTGGTGATCGAAGAAAAATTGTTGCAGTTCATTGCCCGCCTGACTCACCTGACAAGGAACCATAAATCCATTTACCTGGGTGCCTCTCCAAGAGCCTCGCTGGCCATCATGAATGCATCTAAAGCAGTGGGTGCTATGAATGGAAGAGACTTCGTTACCCCCGAAGATATTCTGGAAGTGGTGCCATCGGTATTGCGCCACAGGATCATATTGTCTCCGGATAAGGAGATGGAAGGCATATCTGAAGACACAGTAATCAAACAGATACTTCAGGGAATGGACATACCACGCTGATGCTGGAAAAATTAATTTCATACTGGGACCATACCTCCTGTTACCTGAACCGTTTGGTTTTTGTGGCGGGTTTTGCGGCATGCGCTTTATACATGCTGAGTTATTTTGTTCCGGTGCTGTTCCCCATTGCCTCCCTGTTGTTGTTGTTCCTTTCCGCCTGCACCGCCATCGATTTTATATTTCTATATCGAAAAAAAAATGGAATTCATGCCAGCCGTCAGGTTCAGGAGAGGTTAAGTATGGGTGATGACAATCAGGTAGTGATCGAGATACATAACCAATATGATCACCGTATTACCTGCCAGGTTCTGGAAGAGCTTCCGTTTCAATTCCAGGAAAGAAAATGGAAAAAAATCATTCAGCTCCTGGCGCATGAAACAAAATCCATTGAATATGTATTGAAGCCTCAGTCCAGAGGGGCTTACGATTTTGGTGCTATCAATTTGTACGTCCGGGGGCCCCTGAACCTGGTGACCCGCAGATTTATTTTCAAAACGCACGGTACAGTAAAAGTGTATCCATCCTTTCTTCAAATGCGCCGCTACCAGCTCCTGGCAACGGGATCCCACTGGATGCATAGCGGAGTGAAAAGAATGCGCAGACTGGGACACAGCATGGAATTTGAACAGATCAAGGAATATGTCAGGGGCGATGATTACCGCACCATCAACTGGAAGGCTACCGCGCGTCATGGCGATCTGATGTCCAACAACTATACGGATGAACGCAGCCAGCAGATCTATTGTGTCATCAACAAAGGACGTGTGATGAAAATGCCTTTTGAAGGAATGACCTTGCTGGATTATGCCATCAACACTTCCCTGGTGC